>JAIEQN010000192.1 GCA_019747685.1 Gemmataceae bacterium | reverse complement strand
GGCCGGCCCCCCGCCCCCCCCCCCCCCCCCCCCGGCCGGCCGGCGGGCCCCCCCCCACCGCTCGACCCACCCTACGCGCTGGTCAGCGTCATCAACGTCAGCTCCGGCGGGCTGTTCAGCCGGACGCCCGGGCCGGAGGTGCCCAGCCCCCGCGAGACGTACACGTCGGTGTACGGGGCCCGCACGAGGCCGCGCAGGTACTTCTGCCCGTACCGGCTCGGGACCACCGGCGACCCGTACCCGGGGACGACGACTTGCCCGCCGTGGGTGTGGCCGGACAGGACCAGCCCGACCCGCCCGTCTCGGACGTGCTCGGCGTAGTCCGGGTTGTGGCTGAGGACGACGCAGGCGTCATCCGGCCGGGTCTCGCCGAGGGCCGATGGGAGGTGCGGCGACCCGCACCACAAATCGTCCACCCCGGCCAGCCGCAGCCGGGCCGACCCCCGCTCGACCCACACCCCGGCGTTGGTCAGCTCGGCCACGTTCGCGGCCTTCATCCCGGCCTTCGTCTCGGCCAGCCCGTGCCAGTAGTCGTGGTTCCCGAGCACGCCGAACACCCCGAGCGGGGCCGCCAGCCCGGCCAGCACCTCGAAGCACGGGCCGATGTACTTCCCCTCCTTGCCGACGTAGTCGCCGCCGAGCAGAATCAGGTCCGGGTTCAGGGCCAGGGTGGTGCGGACGACCGCCGCGACGAACGGCAGCGGGACCGACGGCCCGTGGTGGAGGTCGGCCAGGAAGGCGATCCGGAGGCCGTCGAACGCGGCCGGCAGGCGGGGGACGGCGACCCGCGGCCGCTCGACCCGGACCGCCCCGGCCTCGTACAGCCCGTAGCCGGCGACCGCGAGCGGGGCGACCGGGGCGGCGACGGCGGCCCGGAGGAAGGTGCGGCGGTGCATGGGCGGCTCCGGTGGACGGCCGGGATACCGCACGATACGGGCCGCGGGGGCGGCAAGCTAGTTCAGAATCCGGGGGCGGGCAAGGAAAGCGGTCGCCGGTATCGAGATTTCCGGCGCCGATTCGGGCCGGGGCTGAGACGGCTTGACACGCGGGCCGGCGGGTTCGTGCGGGGGTCGAATTCGGGTAGTTTCGGGCGGTTCGGCCGGCGGTTGGTTTGGTTTCGGCCGGAACCGGATGTATTGGCCCGGGATCGGGTGTGTTTGGCGAGGGGTGTGGGTGTTGACCGAACGAATCAGCGGGCGGCCCGGATCGCCCGCTCGACCGTCTGCCAGTGGATGTCGACGGTGTCGGCCACGTCCTGGGCGTACCCGCCGGCCATCGTCACCACCAGCGGCACCCCGGCCGAGCGGCACCGGTCGAACACCATCCGGTCTCGCTCCGACAACCCGGCCTTGGTCAGGGCGAGCCGGCCGAGCCGGTCGTGCTCGAACGGGTCGGCCCCGGCCAGGTAGAAGACGAGGTCGGGTTTGCCGTCGGAGAAGGTACGGTCGAGGGCCGGCCCGAGGGCGTCGAGGTAGTCCCGGTCGCCGGTCCGGTCGGGCAGCTCGACGTCCAGGTCGCTCCGCTCCTTGCGGGTCGGGTAGTTCTTGGCCCCGTGGACGGACAGGGTGTAGATGCTCGGGTCGAGCCGGCAGAGGGCTGCGGTCCCGTTCCCTTGATGCACGTCGAGATCGATCACGGCGACCAGCCGGACCCGGCCGTCGGCCTGCACCTGCCGGGCGGCGACCACCGTGTCGTTGAACACGCAGTACCCCTCGCCGTGGTCGCGGAAGGCGTGGTGGGTGCCGCCGGCGAGGTTCACCCCGACGCCGTCGGCGAGGGCCGCCCGGGCGGCTTCGATCGTGGCCCCGCTCGACCGCCGGGACCGCTCGATCATCCCGGCCGACCACGGGAACCCGATCCGCAGCAGCTCGTCCCGGGTCAGCTCCCCGGCCGACGCCCGGCGGACGTACTCCGGGTCGTGGGCACGGTGGAGCTGCTCGTCGGTCGCGGCCGGCGGGTCGGCCAGCTCGCCCGGCCGGAGAAGGCCCGACGCCTCGACCCGCTCCCGGAGGAGCCGGTACTTGCTCATGGGGAAGGTGTGCCCCGGCGACAGCGGCAGGACGTACCGGTCGGTGTAAAAGAGGGTCATCTTGTAGCTTGGTAGAACCCGGCTCGCCAAGCTCCCGGGTTGGCCTTGCCGCCCGGCCCGCCGCCGGGGTAAGGTTCGACCGCACGGATTCTAGGCGGGGGAGCGGATGGCCGTCGCGGCAGTAACCCGGAATTATTGGCCGGACGGCAAGTGCGCTAAGGCGTTCTGGTCACAGCAAGAGGTCCGGCCGTACCGCCGACTCCTCCGCGACACTTTGGACTGGTGTTCACCGGCGGCCGCGGAGCGGTGGCTCGACCTCGGCTGCGGCGGGGGGCCGCTCACCCGCGGGCTGTGGGACCGGTCGGGCGGGGCGGTCGCCGAGGTGGTCGGGCTGGACTGCGCGGCGGTGAACGAGCGGGCCTACGCCCGGCTCCGGGCCGAGCTGACCCCGCCGCCCCGGGGCCAGGTCCGGTTCGTCTGCCACGACTTCAGCGGCGGCCTCGGCCCGCTGCCCGACGGGTCGTTCGACCACGCCGTGTCCGGCCTGTCGATCACCTACGCCGAATCGTACTCGGAGGCCGAGGGCCGGTGGACCACCGCCGCCTACGACCGCATCCTGGCCGAGGTCTTCCGGGTCCTCCGGCCGGGCGGCCGGTTCGTCTTCTCGGTGAACGTGCCCGAGCCGGCGTGGTGGCGGGTGGCCGCCGGGTCGCTCGGGGCGTTGGTGGCGTCGGGCCGGCCGCTGCGGTTCCTCAAGCGGTCGGCCCGGATGATGCGGTACGGCGGGTGGCTGAAGCGGGAGGCCCGGGCCGGCCGGTTCCACTACCTGCCGGCGGCCGAGGTGGCGGCCAGGCTGACCGCCGCCGGGTATGCCGGGGTCGAGTACCGGGTCAGCTACGCCGGGCAGGCGTTCGTCTTCCGGGCGGTCAAACCGCGGGCCAACTGAAGCGGCCGGGTTCGGAGACTCGCCATGCGGGGCCGCGCGATCCCCCTCACCCGACCCCGGCGGCTGATCGTGGACCTGCTCCACTTCGCCGCCGGGGTGCCGTCGGTCCCGGTCCAGCGGCGGATGGACCTCGGCCCGGTGGCCATCGCCCGGCGGGCGGCGGCCGACCGGCCGGCCTGGACGGCGATCTTCGCCAAGGGGTTCGCCCTGGTCGCGGCCGAGGTCCCGGCCCTCCGCCGGGCGTACTGCAAGTTCCCGCGGCCGCACCTGTACGAGTGCCCGGCCAGCGTCGCCACCATCATGGTCGAGCGGGACTACGGGGGGGAGCCGGCGGTCCTCGGGCTGCGGGTCAAGGACCCGGCCCGGCGGACCCTGGCCGACCTGTCCGGCCGGGTCCGGTGGGCGGCCGCCGCCCCGGTCGAGTCGATCCGGTGCTTCCGCCGGCCGCTGCGGATGGCCGGGTGGCCCCGGTGGGTGCGACGGCCGGTCTGGTGGTTCGGGCTGAACGTCGGCCGGTGGCGGGCCAAGCACTTCGGGACGTTCGGGGTGTCGGTGTATTCGAGCCTCGGGGCCGAGTCCCTGCACCCGCTGTCGCCGCTGACCGCGACCCTGAACTACGGGCCGATCGGCGACGACGGCGCGGTGGACGTGCGGCTGACCTACGACCACCGGGTGCTGGACGGGGCGACGGTGGCCCGGGCCCTGGCCCGACTGGAGCGGGTTTTGAACACGACCGTCTGCGCCGAACTACTACGACAGGCGGCCCCCCCGGCGGCGGGGAGGGCCGCGTAGCCGCCTACTTGCAGGCCGCGGACGAGTAGTTGGCGGTGCTCGTCCAGCCGCACGCGGACGACGCCGACGGCGGGGCCGGCATCAACTCCCGGTGGCGGTAAACGACGAACGCCGGCTGGTTCTTGGCGTAGGCACTCCCCGGCCAGAACCCGTTCTGCTCGAAGTCGGAGATCCACCTCGTCCCGTCGTACATCTGCAGGTGCCCGTGGGCGTGGCCGGCGAACCCGTCGATCACGGCCACGTCCCCCTTGGCGTACCCGGCGGCCGGGGTTGCCGGGCCGAGGGCGACGAACCCGACCGCCGTCAGGCTGCCGCCGTAGTCCTTGGCCGAGTTGTGCCGGGCCAGGGTGACCCCGCCCGCCTCGATGGCCTGGCGGGTATCGATGGCGCACTTCTTGACGCTCCCCGACTCCGCGTTCGCTCGGAGGTGCTCGACGGCCGCGTCGACATCCCACGACGGGTTGGGTAGGTTGGGCCCGGGCATGGCTTCGCCCCCTCGGCGGTCGGTTGGTGGAATCGGGTTCCGGACGGCGCGAGTAGACCAGACCGGCGGGCGGTCGGCAAGGGAATTCCGGCCGCGGCTCAGCCCGGCGGCAGTAGCCGCCGGACCACGTCCAGCGTGTCGGCCTCGGCCGGGAACTTGTCCGGCCGCCGGCGGAGGATGCGGGGGAACCGGACGGCCACCCCGCTCTTGTGCCGGGTCGACCGCTGGATGCCCTCGAACCCGACCTCGAAGACGAGTTCCGGCTTGACCGTCCGGACCGGGCCGAACGCCTCGGTCGTGTTCCGGCGGATGAAGGCGTCCACCTCCCGCAGCTCGGCGTCGGTCAGGCCCGAGTAGGCCTTGGCGAACGGGACCAGCCTGTCCCCGTCCCAGACGCCGAACGTGTAATCCGAGTATAGGCTGGCCCGCTTGCCGCTGCCGCGTTGGGCGTAGATCAGCACCGCGTCGACCGAGTACGGGTCGATCTTCCACTTCCACCAGTCACCCCGGACCCGCCCGACCCGGTACGGCGACGCCTTCCGCTTGAGCATGAACCCCTCGACGTTCCGCCCCCGGGCCTCGGCCCGGAGGGCGGTCATCTCCTCCCAGGTTGACGCAACGACCAGGGGCGAGACCAGCAGGCGGGCGGGGGGAGTGAACCCCCCGGTGTCGGGACCGGGTGGCTCACGCCCCCCGCTCGCCAGAGACACCGCCTTGACCGACAGCACCTCCTCCAGCTTCCCCCGCCGCCAGGTCATCGGCTCGCCGCGGACGTCCCGGCCCTCCCACTCCAACAGGTCGTAGGCGAGTAGCGCGGCCGGGATGTCGGCGAGAATCTTCTTGGTCAGCGTCTTCCGGGTGATCCGCTTCTGGAGGTCGGCGAACGGCCGGACCCCGGCCGGTCCCCACGGCAGGACCTCCCCGTCGATCACCGTCCCGTCGGGCAGGTCTTGGCCGGCGTCGGTGATCTCGGGGAACCGGTCGGCGATCAGTTCCTCACCCCGGGACCAGAGGTAGACGCTCCCGGCCCGCTTGATGAGCTGCGACCGGATGCCGTCCCACTTCCACTCGGCGAACCAGTCGGCCACGTCGCCGAGCGCCGCGGGGCCGGTGGCCGGGTCGATCGGGGTGGCCAGGAAGAACGGGTACGGCCGGCTGGCGTCGGCGTCGGCCGCTTCCTGGCCCACGAGCCGGCGGAAGAACTCCGGGGTCGGCTGCCAGTCGCCCATGAGCCGGTGGGCGACGGCCGGCTGGTCGGCCTTGGTCACCTCGGCCAGCGCCCGGGTGACGAGGAGTTGGGACACGCCGACCCGGAACTCGCCGGTGATCAGCTTGTTCCAGACGAACCGCTGGCGGGCGTCGAGTTCCGCCCAGGCGGCCAGGAGGGCGGCCCTCTGGGCCGCCTCGTCGGCCTTCCGCAACGGTAGCAGGCGTTGCTCGACCCACTCGTACAACGGCCGGTCGGTGGATTGGCCGGCGTCGGGCAGCAAGAGTGCGATGGTCTCGGCGATGTCGCCGACGGCGTGGTAGCTCTCCTCGAACAGCCACTGGGGGACACCGGCGGCCTCGACGGCCCACTCGCGCATCCGCCGGCTCGGGACGACCTGCTTGGGCTTGCGGCCGGTCAGGAAGTAGACGGCCCAGGCGGCGTCGGCCGGGTCGGCGGCGGCGAAGTACCGGACCAGGGCCGCGACCTTCTCGGAGGTCTTGTTCGTCTCGTCGAGGGCGGCGTACAGGTCGGCGAAGGCTTTCATTCGCTCGCGGCCTCCGGCTCGGTCGGGCCGGCGTCGGCCTCGCCCGGCTCGCCTCCGGCCTCGCCCTCGAACCGGGTCTGCACGACCTCGGCGTCTAGCCCCTGCTCCCGCAGGTAGCGGACCAGCACGGCCGTGGACCCGTGTGTTACCC
This sequence comes from Gemmataceae bacterium, assembly GCA_019747685.1. Taxonomy (GTDB): domain Bacteria; phylum Planctomycetota; class Planctomycetia; order Gemmatales; family Gemmataceae; genus Urbifossiella. The sequence continues at coordinate 4,482 of JAIEQN010000192.1, read as the reverse complement.
AAACCCGTTCGGCCCCCGTCGCCTTGATGGCGGAGCGCAGCCCGGGCCAGTCGGCGTGGTCGGAGATGACGAACCCGCGGTCCACGGCCTTCCGCCGGCGGGTCCCGCGGATCCGCATCCAGCCCGAGGCGATCCCGGCCGACGCCGGGGCGAACTTCCGGCTCCACGCCGACCCGTGGGCCGACGGCGGGGCCAGCACCAGCGCACCCGCCCAACCCCCGCCGGGGGTTCGTTTCCGCCCGCCCGGCACGTCCGACACCCGCTTCGTCTCTGGCAGCGCTACCCCCGCGTCGCGGTACGCCTGTACCAGCTTCTCGGTCGCCCCATGGGTATAGATCGGACCGATCGACGGGTCGACACTGGCCAGGATGCGCTGGGCCTTGCCCAGGGCGTAGCCGTACAGCAGGCTGCACTTCCCGGCGGCGGCATTGGCCCGCCACCAGGCGTCGACCCCGGCGAAGATCGCCTCGGGCGATTCCCACCGGTAGATCGGCAGGCCGAAGGTGGATTCGGTGACGAACAGGTGGCACCGAACCGGCTCGAACGGGGCACAGGTCGGGTCCGGCGCCGTCTTGTAGTCGCCGGAAACGACCCACACCTCGCCTCGGCGTTGGACCCGCACCTGGGCCGACCCGAGCAGGTGCCCGGCCGGGTGGAACGACACCGCCACGCCGTTCAGCGTGACCCGCTCGCCGTAGTCGGCCGTCTGAATCACATACCCGGGGCCGAGCCGGGTCCGGGTGACGGTCTCGCCGGCCTTTGTGACGAGGTAGTGCTTCGACCCCCAGCGGAGGTGGTCGGCGTGGGCGTGGGTGACGACGGCCCGGTCGACCGGCCGCCACGGGTCGATGTGGAACCGCCCGGCGGGGCAGTACAGTCCGGCGTCGGTGAGTTCGAGCAGGGCCATCCGCTGATTCTAGCCGAGGTGGGCCGGCCCGGGCGAGGGCGGTAGGATGGCGGCTGACGCCCCGCCCGGAGGTCCCCGATGTCCGCCGCACCCCAGCGCCGGAAGATGACCGTCGCCGAGTACCTGGAACGTGAGCGGACCGCCCTGGAGAAGAGCGAGTACCTGGACGGCGAGACCTGGCTGCTCCACCCGCCGCACGAGCGGGGGATGGCCGGGGCCAGCCGGTCGCACAACACCGTCAACGAGAACCTGTCCGGCGAGTTGTACGCCCGACTGCGGGGGACCGGGTGCCGGACCTTCTCCCGGGACCTCAAGGTCAGGTGCGGCCCGACCGGGCTGTTCACCTACCCGGACCTGGTGATTGTCTGCGGCGACCGGCAGTTCGCCGAGGACGACCCCGACGTCCTGCTCAACCCGGCCGTCATCTTCGAGGTCTTATCGCCGACGACCGAGCGGTACGACCGGGTTCGGAAGTTCGACCAGTACGGGCGGATCGCCAGCTTCCGGGAGTACGTGCTGATCGCCCAGGACGAGCCGTTGGTCGAGCGGTACGTCCGCCAGCCGGACGGGTCTTGGAACCGGACGGTGTACGCGGGCCTGGACGCCGAACTGCCGCTGGCCACGGTCCCGGTCCGGCTCCCGCTGTCGGCGATCTACGCCGATGTCACCTTCCCCGAGACCCCACCGCAGTGACCGGTAACGCGGACGGCCCCGCCGGGGTCGCCGGCGGGGCCGTCGCGGTGTCGGGGCGGCGGGATTTGAACCCACGGCCTCCTGCTCCCAAGGCAGGCGCGCTACCAGGCTGCGCTACGCCCCGTCGGTGTTAGCCTACCCGCCGGGACGGACGCCCGCCACCCCGGCCGGGTTCACTTGGCCGGCTCGAAGGAGTCGAGGAAGGCCGTCGCCTCCGGCCCCGTCACCCACTCCCCGGCCCCGACCGCCGCCACCTGGAACAGCCGGTCGCCCTTCGCCACCACCCGGAACCGGGCCTGTCGCTTCCCACGGTCGACCACCACCTCCTTCCCGGGGACCTTCCCGGGGCCGACGGCCACGTCCTTCTCGGACACCACCTTCCCGTCCTTCCCCTTCAGCCCGTCCCGGACCCGGTCGTACAGACCGGGCAGGTCGTCGGGGGCGACGGCCCCGGCCGGGTAGTCGGTCCGGCTGAGCAGGAAGATGTTCCCGGCGTCGGTGGCGTAGGTGGCGGTGTGGACCTTCAGCTCGCCGAGCGGGGTTTTGGCCGTCGGCGTCTCGACCTTCGGCGGGCCGGGGAACGTGACCTTGTACCCGTCCCCGGAGTGGACGTGGCCGGCCGGCGGCTGGGCGGCGGCGGTGGCCAGCAGGATCAGGAGGTCGGCCGACATGGCGGGCTCCGCGGCTACTTGGTGACCTCGAACGACCCGAAGTACCGGTCGGCGTCGGCCCCGGTGACGGCCTCCTTCGGCCCCCGGGCCATCACCTGGTACAGCCGGCTCCCGGCGATCACGATCCGCACCCGTAGGGTCCCGTCCGGCTTGCCGACCAGCACGTCCCGGGCCGGGTACTTCTCGTCCCCGACGGTCAGCTCCTTGTCCGCCAGCACGGCGCCGTCGGCCCCCTTCTGGGCGTCCCGGACCTTGTCGAGCCGGGGGCCGGGCGGCTGCTGGGCGACCGAATCCGGCACGTCCACGAAGCTGACCAGGAACGTCACCCCGCCGGCCTTGACCGCGTCCAGGGTGACGGTCGCCGTCCCGGCCGGGGTCTTCACCTCGGTCGTCTCGGTCTTCACCGGGCCGGGGAACAGGACCTTGTACCGCCCGGCCGACGACGCGAACGGCTTGAACTCCGGGGCCGGGTCGGCCGCCCCGGCCACCCCCGCCACCAGCCCGACCAGGGCGAACGTCCGTGCCCGCATGGCCCACCTCCGTGTCATCGGACCGACCCCGCCACCGTACCGCATCCGCCGGGCGACGACAAGCCGGGCAGCCCCCCGCCCGGATGGTTCCAGCCCGGGCACACCCCCCGCGCCTGACGAATCCGGCCCCGGCCGAACAAATCCCCACCAGAACGACCAACCCCCGGCCCGGCCGGGGGTTGGAAGGTTCGGCCACCAGGGGGTTCACGCCCCCGCTCGCCCAGGAATCACTTCCGCAGCATCTCGACGATCCGCTCGAAGTCGTCGTTCGTGTCGAACCCGATCACCAGTTGGCCCTTGTCCTTCCCCTTCACCTTGATCTCCACCCGGCAGGAGAGCCGGTGCCGCAGGTCGTCCTCGATCCCCTGGACGTGGGCCGTCTTCTCCGGCTTGGCGGCCGGCTCGCGGGCGGCCGGGGCGGCCCCGGCGGCCTCCAGCTTCTGCTGCTTGACCAGCAGCTCCAGGGCGTGGACCGAGTAGTTCCGCATGATCGTCTCCTTGCACAGGGCGATCTGCCTCTCGGCCTCCGGCACCCCCTTGAGCACCTTGGCGTGGCCGAGGCTGATCTGCCCGAGCCGGACCGCGTCCTGGACCTCGGCCGGCAGGTTCAACAGCCCGAGCAGGTTGCTGATGGTCGTCCGGTCGAGGCCGAGCTTGGCCCCGAGCTGCTCCTGGGTCAGCCCGAACCGGTCGAGGTAGTCCTTGAACCCCTGGGCCTTCTCGACCGGGTTCAGGTCGGCCCGCTGGATGTTCTCGACCAGGGCCGCCTCGAACACCTGCTGGTCGTCGAACGCGACGACGTGGACCGGGACCTCGCCCAGCCCGGCCTCCTTCGCCGCCCGCAGCCGCCGCTCGCCGGCGATGAGCTGGAAGGCGTCGCCGGCCTGGCGGACGACCAGCGGCTGGAGGACGCCGTGCTCCCGGACGCTGGCGGTCAGGGCGGCCAGCTCGTCGGCGTCGAACCGCTTCCGCGGCTGGTACGGGTTGTGGTGGATGCGGTCGAGCGGCAGCCGGGTCGGGTCCGGGGTGTCCCCGGCGTCCCCGAGCAGGGCGTCGAGCCCGCGGCCGAGCCGGGGCTTGGTGGCGGTCGCGTCCATGCGTATCCCCCAGGACTGGCCCGCGTCCGGCGGGCGGCGATTCGGGCCGGGGAGATAGCGTCGGCGACCGGATTGGGGAATGCGGAGTTGTACGGACCATTCCCGCGGTGGCGAGCCGGGAGCGTGAGCGACCGGTGGTTGGACACGGCTCCGGTCGCTCACGCTCCCGGCTCGCCCGCTCACGCTCCCGACTCGCCCGCGGGAGTGGGAGCCCCTCCTGGTTCCACGTGGAACACCCTGCCGGACCGGCACATCCCGCCCATCCGGCGGCGGCCGGAAAGAGGTCTTGTCGGTCGCGCGAATCGTGGCGTAGCATCCCGCCCGTTCGGCCGGCGGACCGGAACCCGCCGGCCGAACCCGACGCCCCCGCGGACCGGAACCCGCGGGGCGTGTCGGCCGGGCCCCGAGAGGCCCGCCGGAGAAGAGGTGCTGATGGTCGGCTCGCCCCGCGGCCCCGCCGCGGCCACACCCTGATTACTGACCCCACGGCGATCCCCTCCCACACCAATCCGGCCCGCGCGTAACCGATACCGCCGGGCGAGCCGGGAGCGTGTGCGACCGGAGGAACACACCTCCGGGCGCTC
>JAIEQN010000230.1 GCA_019747685.1 Gemmataceae bacterium | reverse complement strand
GGCCGCCGGGTACGGGCCGGGCTTCCTGGTGTAAGCGGGCCGGCCGAAGGCGAGCGGGTAGAGTGTAGGCATCCGGCGGGCCGCGGGCGGCCCGGGACGCGGAGCCGAGCGCCATGCGGGTGGACCTGTTCGGGCTGACGATGGAGGCCCCGGGGGTGACGTTCTACCTCTGGTCCCCGTGGCGGTGCGCGGCCATCGAGCACAAGCTGTTCGACGCCGTCCGCCAGGTCCCGAACGCCACGGCCGAGGAGGTCGGGGACGAGGTCCGGGTCCACGTCACCGACCCGAAGGGGTGGAAGGCGGCGACCCAGGCCCTGTCCCGGGTGCTCAAGGGGTGGCAGGAGGAGGCGTCGGACATCGGCAAGGACGAGCGGCGGGGCTGGCGGTGGCTCCTGGAGGCCGACGTGGACGCCAGCGGGTACGACATGCAGGGGGAGAAGGCCAGCTTCTGGTGGTACGTCCGGCTGTCGCTCGACCGGGGCGGCCCGGGCGACGGCGAGAAGGGCGAGGACATCGACCTGAACGGGTTCGGCGTCCAGGTCTGGGGCACCCGGGAGTAGGCGGACCAGGGGCTCGCGCCCCTGGGGCGGAACATCAGAGCTTCACGACCCGCGTGTGCTCGTCGAGCGAGATGCTGGTCAGCTCCCCGTTCGGCTTGGTGAACCGGACGACCGGGACGACCACGTCGTCCTCCTTCACCCGGTCGGTGGTGACCCCGGTCTCCAGGTAGGCGATCGACCGGAAGACGCCCTCGGCCGTCGCCTCCCACTTCTTTGCTCCGACCCGGACCGTCTGCGTCACCCGGAGCTTGTCGCCGGGCCGCAGCGACCGCAAGAGGTCGACCAGGGCCGGGCCGAGCCGGCGGGTCGGGAGGACGATCTTCTCCGGCTGTACCGTGTTCACGACCGCCCCTCAGCTTTCGTTCCGCCCCGTCTACTTTCGTGCTTCGTGCTTCGACTTTCGTGCTTCTCCTAAGTCCCCTCCCCCGCCACCTGCGGCTTGGCCTCGCCCCGGACCAGGGCGATCCGCCCGGTCCGGACCAGCTCCAGGATGCCGTACGGCCGCATCAGGTCGATGAACGCCTCGACCTTCCCCTCGGTCCCGCTGATCTCGGCCATCACGTTCCCGTGCTGGATGTCCACCACCCGCCCGCGGAACGACTCGGTGAGCTGGAAGATTTCCGGCCGCTTGTCGGCCGGGCAGGCGACCTTGATGAGCATCAGGTCCCGCTCGACGAAGTCCTCGGAGCTGATGTCGTCCACCCGGACCACGGTGACGATCTTGTCGAGCTGCTTGCGGACCTGGTCGAGGACGGTGTCGTCCCCGACCAGGACGAACGTCATCCGGCTCAGGTCGTGGTGCTCGGTCTCGCCGACGGCCAGGCTGTCGATGTTGAACCCGCGGGAGGCGAGCATCCCGGAGATGTGGGCCAACACCCCCGGGCGGTTCTGGACCAGGGCGGACAGCACGTGCCGCATCGGGCGGGGCCTCTTCCGTGGACGAGGGCGGTTCCGTGGGTGTGGTATACGGACCGACCGATGCTCAGCACAGGCCGGGAGGCCTGTGCCACCAAAGCTTGTTTCCTGGTGGCACAGGCCTCCCGGCCTGTGCCACCAAAGCTTGTTTCCTGGTGGCACAGGCCTCCCGGCCTGTGACCTCTCACTTCCGTTCCTGGACGATCACCCGGACGCCCTTCTTGTTCGAGCTGATGATGTCGAGCAGCCCGTCGCCGTTGACGTCGGCCACCTCGAACTGGGTGCCGATGCCGCTGTCGTCGTCGATCAGCATGGGCACGAAGTTGGTGAACCCGTCCTTCTCCTTGACCGCCTTCAGCCAGTAGATGCGGGCGTCCCAGCTCGACCCCGGCTCGCTCCGCCCGTGGCTCCACCACCGCTTGCCGGTGACGAGGTCCTTCAGCCCGTCCCCGTCGACATCCACGAAGTGGGCGGCGTGGGTCTCGCTGGTCAGCCGGCCGAACAGCGGGACGGTCTGGAACGCCGGCTCGTTCTGCTTCGGCTTGGCCACCTGCTTGTGGTACCAGACGCCGAACTGGTGGGCCGAGGTGCTCAGTACGTCGTTCACCCCGTCCCCGTCCACGTCGTAGACGTACATGTCGGCGCAGGCGGCCCCGAGGTTGGCCGGGTGGAACGCCCACGGGGTCTTGCCGTCGGCCTTCGCGGGCTGCTCCCACCACCCGCCGGTGCAGACCACGTCGTTCCGCCCGTCCTTGTTCACGTCCCCGACCCCGAGGCCGTGGCTGAACTTGAACGTCCCGGGAACCGGCTGGTTGGGCATGCTCGGTTCGCTGATCGGGTGCATCTGCCATTTCGCCGTCGGGTCGTTCGGGTCGGGGGTGAAGTAGGCCATCTGCCCCTCGTTCGCGTCCGGGCCCTTCCCCTCCGGCTGGAAGCCCATCACCAGCACCCGCTGGCCGGTCCCGAGCAGGTCGGTGTAGAGCGGCGTCTCGTTGCAGGCCGAGTGCCAGATTTGGTGCTTCTTCCAGTGGCCGGACCCGCCCTTCGGGTTCTCCATCCAGTAGCACGGGACGCCGGGGAAGTCGATGACGATCAGGTCCGGGTAGCCGTCGGCGTTCAGGTCGTCGGCCCAGCAGGCGAACACCCGGCTGTAGTTGCCCAGTCCGTCCTTGTGGTCCATCGGCGGCTGGAGTTCGTGCGGGGTCCAGTCCGGGGCCTCGTACCAGTACTCGCCGTTGAGGACGTCGACCTTGCCGTCCTTGTTCACGTCGGCGACGGCCACCCCCTCGGACCGGAACTTCCGGTCGAGGACGGTCTTCTTCCAGGTGACGTGCGGGGCCGGCTTGGCCGGCGGGTCGGCGGCGGTGGCCGGGACGACCGCGGCGAGGGCGAGGAAGGGCAGCAGCCGGAACATGGGGGAGGGGCCTCCGGTGGTGGGGTGGAGGCGATTATCGGGGGCGGCGGCGGCGGAAGCAACACGGCAGCGGCGCCCCGGTCGGTCTTGACCCGCTCACGGCCGCCGCAGTATCGCCCCCTCCCCGGCCCGCCCCGGGGAGGGAGCCGCCATGCCCGTCCGCCTCGCCGTCCTCCTGACCCTGTCCCTCGCCGGGCGGACGCTCGCCCAGCCGGTGACGCTGGCCGAGGTCCCGCAGCCCGGCGAGTGTTCCCGGTACGCCGTCGATCTCGACGTGAGCGGCACCCTGTCCGTCCTCGGCGACGGCGGCAAGCCGCAGTCGCTCAAGCTGCAAGCCCGGGCCAAACACCGGTTCGCCGACCGGACCCTGGCCGTCGCCGACGGGCAGCCGGCCCGGTCCGTCCGCCACCACGTCGAGGCGACGGCGTCGAGCGTGGTTGGCGGCGAGAAGTCGGACCGCACCCTGGCCGCCGACCGCCGGCTGATCGTCACCGCCCGGAAGGCCGACGGCCCGCTGGCGTTCAGCCCGGCCGGGCCGCTCACCCGGGACGAACTCGACCTCGTTACCGAACACTTCGACCCGGCCGGCCTGCCCGGCCTGCTCCCCGGCAAGGAGGTGAAGGTCGGCGACACCTGGGCCATCACCAACCCCGCCGCCCGGGTGGCCTGCCTGTTCGACGGGCTGACCGCCAACCAACTGACCGGCAAGCTGACCGGCGTAGCCGACGGCCTCGCCACCTTCGAGGTCACCGGCACCGCCGAAGGGATCGAGAACGGGGCGAAGGTGTCCGTGACCGTCTCGGCCACCGGCACGTTCGACGTGGCCGCGAAGCGGGTCACGGGCCTGGCCTGGAAGCAGACGGACGACCGCGGGGCCGGGCCGGTCAGCCCGGCGTCGAAGGTCGAGGCGACGATCACCCTGAAGCGGGAGCCGCTCGCCGTCGCGCCGCCGGGGCTGGCCGACGCCGCCCTGGCCGGGCTGCCGCCGGGCGACCCGCCGGCCCAACTGACCGCACTCCGGCACGCCGACCCGAAGGGCCGGTATCGGCTCGTCTACCCCCGCGGCTGGCACGTCACCGGCCAGACCGACACCCACCTCGTCCTGCGGCTACTCGACGCCGGCGAGTTCGTCGCCCAGGCCACGGTTTCGACCTGGCGGAAGGCCGAGCCGGGCAAGCACTCCCCGCCCGAAGAGTTCAAAAAGGCCATCGCCGACTCGCCGGGGTGGACGGCCACGACCGTGTTCGAGGACGGCGAGGTCGCCCTGGACGGCGGCCGGTGGCTGTACCGGGTGGTCGCCGCGGGCACCAGCGACGGCCGGCCGGTGGCCCACGCCTTTCATCTGCTCGCCGGGCCGAACGGGGACCAAGTGGCGGTCACCTTCGCCCTGCACCCGGACAAGCTGAAGGCCCTGGCCGGCCGCGACTTGGAACTCGTCCGCGGGATCGAGGTCGGCCGCTAGCCGCCCCCGACATACCCGACCGGGCCGTTCCCTGTTAAGGTACACTGGGCGGTATCGCGGCGGGGGGCGGGCACACGATGCGGATCGGGGTTGTCAGCGACACCCACGACCGGGGCGAAACGGTCGCCGAGGCCGTCCGCCTCCTGCTGGACCAGCGCGTCGAGCTGATCCTCCACTGCGGGGACATCGAGTCGGTCGAGACGGTCCGGCTGTTCCGCCCGGTGCCCACCCAGTTCGTGTGGGGGAACTGGGACAAGGACCGGGCCAAGCTGGCGGCCGCGATCAAGGACGCCGGCGGCACCCACCACGACTCGTTCGGGGCGATCGAGCTGGCCGGCAAGCGGATCGCCTGGGTCCACAGCCACGAGCGGCACCAGCTCCGGCAGCTCGAACACGCCGACTTCTTCGACTACGTGTTCTACGGCCACACCCACGTCCGGGAGCAGCACCGGACCGGGCGGACGGTGGTGGCCAACCCCGGGGCCCTGTTCCGGGCCAACCCGAAGACGTGCATCGTGCTCGACCTGGCCACCGGGGAGATCAAGCCGGTCATCGTCCCGGTCCCGCCGAAGCACCCGCCGGCGGCCAACGGCCCGCCGGCCGACGGCCTCGTCCCGCCCCCCCTCCCGTCCGACCCGGCCGGCCCGAACCCGGCTTGACTCGGCCATTTTTTCCGGCGTAGCATCCCGCCCGCTCGGCCCGGGGCGGCGGCCCGCCCCCGCGGCCCGGCCTCACGGAGGAGATGATGACCCGCCGGCACGTCGCCCTGGCCTGCGCCACGGCCCTCGCCCTTCCCGCCCCCCCGGCCCGGGCCGGCCTGCTGCCGGTCCAGGTGTCGGTCGTCCCGGACGGGACGAACTTCCGCTGGACGTACGCCATCCTGCTCCAGGCCGGGACCCAGGTCCGGGCCGGCGACTACTTCACCATCTACGACTTCGGCGGGCTGGTCCCGGACTCGGTCCGGGCCGAGGCCGGGTGGGAGGTGACGGTGGCCGACACCGGGTCGACCCCCGACCGGGTCGCCCCGGAGGACGACCCGGCCCTGCCGAACCTGACCTTCCGGTACGGCGGGACGATCGCCCCGGACGGCCAGCTCGGGCTGGGGAACTTCTGGGCCGTGTCCCGGTACGACGCCCCGACCGACTCGTTCTTCACCGCCCAGACCCACACCTCGGCCGACGGGCGGGTGGACCGGAACATCACCGAGACGGTGGTCCCGGTCCCGACCGGGGTGCCGGAGCCGGGGACGGTCGCCCTGGCCGCCCTCGGGCTGCCGGTCGCCGCCGGGCTGCGGGCCCTCGGGAAGAAGCGCGGAGCGCGGAACCCGGAACGCGGAGTGTAAGAACCGGTCCCCCGGCTTCGGTTCCGCGCTCCGGGTTCCGAGTTCCGAGTTCGACGCCCCCGGCAAACCGCGGTTGACTCTCCAGCAAATCCCGTCTACATGTGCCGCCCGCCGTTGGGTGGCCCGGCCCGACGGAGGGAATCGCCGGGCCACCCGGACCGCGGCCCCCGGCCGCGGTCGGGACGACCGAGTCGCCTGAGAAGGAGAACCCCATGTTCCGACCCGCCAAGTTCGCCCGCCTGGTCGCCGCCGCCGTCGGCGGGGTGGCCCTCGCGGCCACCGCCCAGGCCGGGCTCCAGCCGACCAACGTCCGGATCGACCCGGACGCCGGGAACTTCCGCTGGACCTACGCCATCACCCTGCCGACCGACATGCGGCTCCAGGCCGGCAACTACTTCACCATCTACGACTTCGCCGGGCTGGTCGACGGGTCGATCATGACCCCGGACGGGTGGACCTGGTCGATCGCCAAGACCACCCCCCCGCCGGCCGGGCTCAAGCCGAACGACAACCCGCTGTACGACGACGTCACCTTCACCTACAACGGGCCGGTCATCCCGACCGGGCAGCTCGGGCTGGGGAACTTCGCCCTGATCTCGACGTTCGGGCAGAAGGCGACCACCGAGTTCACCGCCCAGAACCCGCAGAAGGACGGCGACTTCATCGACCGGAACATCGTGTCCACCTTCGCCCCCGGGCCGCAGAACAACCCGGGCCCGACCGACCCGCCCCCGGCGAGCGGGGTGCCGGAGCCGGCCACCATGGCCCTGGCCGGGCTCGGGCTGCCGGCCGTCGGGCTGGCCCGGCTGCTCCGCCGGAAGAAGTAGTTTCGAGTTCCGAGTTTGAAGTTTCGAGTCTCCGCGCGAACGCCCCGGGTCCGAGTCGATGAGGCTCAGGCCCGGGGCGTTCTCGTTCACCACGCCGGCCGTCGCCGGGTCATCGAACTCGAAACTCGAAACCTCACCCGAGGACCTCGGCGTCCGGGAACCGGCCGCCGAGCAGGTCCAGGCTCCGCGGGCCGAGGCCGTTGCCCCGGACATCCAGGTGATACAGGTTCAGGTGCGGCGACTCGACCAGCAGCCGGACGGCCTCCGGGCCGAGGTCGTTGCCGGCCAGCCCGAGCCACCGCAGCGACCGGGCCTCGGCCGTCCGGGCGATCTCCCGGCACCCCTCGGCCCCGACTCCCTGGCCGGCCAAGTCGAGCACCCGCAGCCGGCCCCACGGGACCACCCACCCGAGGTCCAGGTGGGCCGCCGGCCACCGGGCCTTCGGGTCGGCCGACCGCAGCCGCAGCTCCTCCACCCCGGCCAGGCACCGGGCCTCCAACACCTGCTGGAGTTCCCCGGACCGCATCACCACCCCGGACAGGTCGAGCCGGGCGAGCCGGCGGTGGCCGGCCTCGCCCAGTCCGTCGGCGACGGCCGGCCCGAGGTGCGGGTTGTCGGACAGGTCGAGGCCGACCAGCTCCGGGAGCCGGTCGCCGGCCAGGAACTCGGCCAGCCACGGCGGGTCGACCGGGTTGCCGGCCAGCGAGAGGTCGGTCAGCCCGGCCAGGTGCGGGGAGTCGGTCAGGGCGTGGTACTCCAGCCCGGACAGCCCGTCGCCCCGCACCCCAAGCCCGGTCAACGACCGGAGCTGGGGCAGGTCGAAGATCGCCTCCACCGGCGGCACCCCGGGCCGGACGATCCGGAGTAGGGTTACCACCCGGACCGGATCGGCCGCGAACACCGCCTCCGCCGCGCGAAGGAACTCGTTGTCCACCCCGCGCACCCGCTCGACGAACCCGCGGGCGAAGTCACCGAGTAAGCCGGTCGGCAGGAGGTGGCGGGCCCAGTTGTCCTGGTGTCGGGCGTGGAGTTGGGCGGCGGCGGTCGCGGCCCGCCACGCCGGGCTGTACGGCTCGGCCCGGGCCGCCTCGACCTGGTAACGGATGAACGCCGCCCGGTCCGGGTCGCCGTGCTCGTCCAGCCAGTCGGCGAACACCAGCCGGGGCAGGTCGTCGTCCGGGGCGGCCAGGACCGCGGCCAGCAAGGCGTCCCGGTCGGTCATCAGGGTTACTCGATGTCCAGGACGTAAATGTCGCTGCCGCCGGCCCGGGTGGACACGAACGCCAGCTTCTTCCCGCCCGGGTGCCAGGCCGGGCTGGTGTCCTGGCCGGGGTGGTCGGTCAGTTGCACCAGCCCGGTGCCGTCCGGGTTCACCGCCCACAGGTCGTAGTTCCCCGACCGGTTGGACGCGAACGCGATCCGCTTCCCGTCCGGCGACCACGCCGGCCAGGCGTCCAGGAACTCGCCGTCCGTCACCTTCTTCGCCCCCGACCCGTCGGCATTCATCACCCACAGCTTCTGCCGCCCGGACCGGCCGCTGGCGAAGGCGATGAACTTGCCGTCCGGCGACCACGCCGGGTGCAGGTCGTAGGCCGGGTCGCGGGTCAGCCGCTGGATGTCCTTCCCGTCGGCCGTGACGGTGTACAGGTCCGGGTTCTTGCCGCGGGTGGACACCCACAGGACCGACTTCCCGTCCGGCGACCACCGGGGCGACTCCTCCATCGCCTTGTGCGGGACCAGCACCCGGTCGTCCGACCCGTCGGCCGCGCAGGCGTTGAGCTGGAGCTTGCCGTCCGTCCCCTCGAACTTGTCCAGGACGTACACCACCCGCTTGCCGTCCGGCGACGGGTGGGCGTCGAAGTGCGGGGTGTCGTGGCCGGGCAGCAGTCGCTTCGGGTCGGTCCCGTCGGCGGCCGCCGTCCAGACGGCCATCTTCCCCTGGTGGATGCGAGTGAAGTAGAGCCGCCCGCCGTCCGGCGACCAGTGCAGGTGCTGCTTGAAGCTGCCGTCGGTCGTCAACCGAACCGGGTCGGCCGCGGGGCCGGGCGGGGCGGCCAGGACGACGAGACCGACCGTGGTGAGGGTGGTTCGCATCGGGTGCCTCCCGGGTCAGCCGTATTGCTCGAACCGGTCGAGCAGGAGACGGAGCAGGGCGAGCAACCGCCGCCCGCGGGGGGCGTTGATCTCGTCCCACAGCGGAAAATGGAAGGAAGCCGGGGCGTGGGCCGGGGCCTCGTGCGGCCACGGGTACTCGGCGTTCGGGCCGTCGCCTGCCTCGGCCGGGGCCATCCCCTCGATCACCAGCGCCAGCCACAACGTGCCGGCGACGTAGTTCTCCCAGTGCGAGTTCGGTCCGATCCCGACCGCCCGCCCTACGTCCCCGCGGCCGGCGACCGCCCGCAGGAATTTCACGAAGTAGTTGTGCCGCCTCTTGGGCGCCTGCCCCTGACGCCAAAAGTACGCCTTGGCCAGCTTCTCCGCCACCATCTGGAGGTAATGGATGCGGTGGCAGGGGGCGGCCTCGGATAGCAGGTCGTACGCCCGGAGATCGGACCGCGCCTGGATGAGGTACAACCGCTGTCCGTCGAGCACCGGTTTACCCCTTCCGGCCGATGATCTGGTTCCGGGTGAAGTCCCACCCATCGGGTAGCCGGAGGCGACCGGCCTTGACTCGCTCCCACTGGGCGGGGGTGATGTCCGCGACGAGCAGCCGGTGTTCGCCCGGCAGGTCCCGGTCGGCCCCGAAGTCGAGCGGCTCGACGGGGGCGTCGTCCGGGGCCGTCGAGAGCGCGTTCACCTCCAGCAGCCGGATCACGTTGTCGGCCGTCTCCCCCGGCAGGTACACGACCTCGCGGATGAACGGGTCGGTACCGAGATGACGGGTTGCGTACCACCGGGCGAAGGCGTCGCGGTCGAACGCCCGCGGCGGCTCGGGCGGCGGCGGGCGGCGGGCCACCCGCTGCCGGCGGGCACCCTCGACGACCGTTACGAAGTCGGCCTCGTCCAGGTTGGCGAGTTGTTCCACCAACTGATCGTTCGCGCCCACGACACGCCTCCGTCGAACCGCCGCACCGGCCATCGTATCAGAACAGCTCCGCGACCACCCGGCCGACCGGGGTGAGGCCCAGCCCGGTGATCCCCTCGCTGGTCAGCCCGACCGCGTGCAGGACGGTGGCGTTCAGGTCGGCCGGGGTCAGCGGCGTGTCGGCCGGCCGGGCCGCCTTGGCATCGCTCGTCCCGACCGCCCGACCGCCCCGCACCCCGCCCCCGGCCGCCAGGGCGCAGTAGCACCCCGGCCAGTGCTCCCGCCCGGCCTTGTCGTTCACCTTCGGCTCCCGCCCGAACTCGCCGACCGCGATCACCAGCGTCGAGTCCAGCAGCCCGCGGTCGGCGAGGTCGGCCAACAGGGCCGACAGCCCCCGGTCCAACCACGGGGCGTGCCGGTCCTGCATGATCTGGAAGTTCCGGTAGTGGTGGTCCCACCCGCCGTCCCCGGCGTCCTCCTCGGCCTCGACGTGGTCGCTCCAGTTCACCTGGACGAACGGCACCCCGCCCTCGACCAGCCGCCGGGCCAACAGGCACGACTGGCCGAACCGGGTCCGGCCGTACCGGTCCTTCACCCGGTCCGGCTCCCCCGTCAGGTCGAACCGCTCGGCCGCGGCGGGGTTGGTCAGCATGGCGAACGCCCGGCCGCGGTAGTCGTCCAACTTCCCGGCCGCCCCGAGTTCGTCCGCCCGGCGGTCGGCGGCGGCGAACGCCTTGAGCAACCCCTCCCGGTCGGCCAGCCGGTCCGGGGTCAGGCCCTTCGGCAGCTCCAGGGCCGGGACCTTGGTGCCGGACGCCGGGTCGTACTCGAGCCGGAACGGGTCGAACGCCGCCCCGAGCGGCCCGCCCCCCTCCCCGACGATCGCCTTGTGCCCCTGGTGCAGCTTCCCGCCGACCACGAAGAAGGGGTGGAGCCCCGGACCGGGGGACGTGAGTCCGGCTTCGACCCTCTCCCCTTGAGGGAGAGGGTGGTCCGCCGCAGGCGGACCGGGTGAGGGGACGTGGCTGCTACCCACACCC
>JAIEQN010000986.1 GCA_019747685.1 Gemmataceae bacterium | reverse complement strand
TAACTTGGGTGGTGGGGGGGGTAAAATTTTTTACTTCACAATAATTTTCCCCCCCCCCCTCACGACCGCTAAATATCGCCTCACCCATCATGGCGGCCACACCGACCTTCGAGAACCCGTTCCGGCCCGGGGCCGGCCACATGCCCCCCTACCTCGCGGGGCGTGAACACGAAACCTCCGTCTTCCGCGAGCTGCTCCGCCAGTCGACGGTGATGCAGAACCTCGTTCTGACCGGACTCCGCGGGGTCGGGAGGACGGTCCTGCTGGAGACGTTCAAGCCGATCGCCCAACAGGCCGGGTGGCTCTGGGTGGGCACGGACATGTCGGAGGCGGCCAGCCTGACCGACGAGCGGATGGCGACTCGCCTGCTGACCGACCTGTCGGTCCGGACGGCCGCCATCACCCTATCCCGGGAAGTACCGACGGCGACCTTCCTCGGGAAGGCGAGCGAACACCAGCGGCTCGACTACGGCTGCCTGACCGACCTGCACGGCCGGACGCCCGGCCTCCACGCCGACAAGCTGAAGGCCGTGCTGGAGTTCGCCTGGGAGTGCTTCCGCCGTCAGCGGCCCCCGGTGCGTGGGTTGATCTTCGCCTACGACGAGGCCCAAACTCTGGCGGACAACGCGGCCGACAAGGAGTACCCGCTGTCGATGATGCTCGACGTATTCCAGTCGATCCAGAAGAAGGGTGTCCCGTTCATGCTCGTGCTGACCGGGCTGCCGACCCTGTTCCCGAAACTGGTCGAGGCCCGGACGTTCGCCGAGCGGATGTTCCGGGTGGTGTTCCTCGACCACCTGACCCGGGACGAGACCGGGGACGCGATCCGCCGCCCGATCGCCGCCGCGGGGTGTCCGCTCCGGCTGTCCGACCAAGGCATCGACAACGTCTACGACCTGTCCGGCGGCTACCCCTACTTCATCCAGTTCGTCTGCCGGGAACTGTACGACAGCGCGATCCAGAATTACGCCCGGGCGACCTCGGACTTCGAAGGCACGTTCCGGGAGATCGTCCGGAAGCTGGATTGCGACTTCTTTTCGGGCCGGTGGGCCCGGGTCACGGACCGGCAGCGGGACATCCTGGTGGCCATCGCCCACCTGCCGAATTGTCACACCGAGTTCTCGGTCCAGGAGGTGGTGGAGGTGTCCGGAAGGCAGTTGGCCAAGGGCTTCAGCGCCAGCCGGGTGAGCCAGCTCATGCTCGCCCTGAGCGAGGCCGGGTTGGTGTACAAGAACCGCCACGGCCGGTACGCCTTCGCCGTCCCGATGCTCGGCCCGTTCATCCTGCGGCAGGTCGGGTAGGCCGGGTTCGGTCGCGCCGGGGCCGGAGGGGCGCTACAATAAGGCCGGGCGGCCGGCGTCCTTGCCCGGGGTCGGGGGCCGGCTATCTGTACCTGGGGTCGGCCCGCCCCGCCCCGGAGCAGCCCGCGATGACCGACGCCCTCGCCGGCCCGTACAACCGCGACCTCCTCGACGACGCCTACCAGCGCTACCGGGCCGACCCCGCCTCGGTCGACCCCACCTGGCGGGCGTTCTTCGCCGGGATGGAGTTCGCCGGCGACGGCGCGGTTTCGTCCTCCGCTCCGGGTTCCGGGTTCCGGGTTCCGGGTTCCACCGAGGCCGACCTGCGGGTGCAAACCGGCGTGGTCCGGCTGGTCAACTGGTATCGCCAGGCCGGGCACCTCCAGGCCGACATCGACCCGCTCCGCGACGCCCCCCCGCCGCCCCACCCGCACCTGGCCCTCGAAAACTTCGGGATGTCCGACGCCGACCTGGACAAGGTCGTCGACGTGTCCATGTACTTCGGGTTCGACGGCCCGGTCCCGCTCCGCGACCTGCTGGCGGCGCTGCGGGACACCTACTGCCGGACCGTCGGCGTCGAGTACATGCACATCGACTCGCTCGACGTGCGAGGCTGGCTGGCGAAGCGGATGGAGCCGGTCCGCAACCGCCCGGCCTTCCCCCACCGCCGGCAGTACCGCATCCTCCTGACCCTCCACCAGGCCGAGCTGTTCGAGCGGTTCATCCACACCAAGTACGTCGGCCAGAAGCGGTTCTCGCTCGAAGGCGGCGAGACCCTCATCCCGGTGCTGGACGCCCTGGCCGAGATGGCCCCCAGCCTGGGCGGCCGGGAACTCATCATCGGCATGGCCCACCGCGGCCGGCTGAACGTCCTGGCCAACGTCCTCCGCAAGCCGTTCGAGGAAATCTTCAACGAGTTCGAGGACAACTACCTGCCCGACTCGTTCAGCGGCGACGGGGACGTGAAGTACCACCTCGGGTTCTCCGCGGACGTGGCCACCGCCGACGGCCGGGCCGTCCACCTGTCCGTCACCCCCAACCCGAGCCACCTGGAGGTGGTCAACCCGGTGGTGGAAGGGCGGGTCCGGGCCAAGCAGCGGCTCCACAACGACCACGACCGGCGGGCCGGCATCCCGGTCCTGATCCACGGGGACGCGGCGTTCGCCGGGCAGGGGGTGGTGATGGAGACGCTGAACCTGTCGAACCTGGCCGGGTACAAGACCGGCGGGACGATCCACCTGGTCGTCAACAACCAGATCGGGTTCACCACCAACCCGCGGGACGCCCGCAGCACCCAGTACTGCACCGACATCGCCAAGTTCGTCCAGGCCCCGGTCTTCCACGTCAACGCCGAGGACCCGGAGGCGTGCGTGTACGCCGCGGAACTCGCCCTGGCGTTCCGCCAGGAGTTCCGCCGGGACGTGGTCCTCGACCTCGTCTGCTACCGCCGGTGGGGGCACAACGAGGGGGACGAGCCGGCCTTCACCCAGCCCCTGGAGTACAAGAACATCCGCGGCCGGGACCCGATCTCGAGGGTCTACAGCCGGTCGCTGGCCGAGGGGCCGTCGGCGTTCACCCACGAGGACGTGGCGTCGATCGAGTCGGCGTTCGCCGACCAGCTCCGGCAGGCCGTCGCCGACGCCGACGCGGCGGCCGCCGATTACCGGAAGCAGCTCGACGAGGCCCTGAAGGCGGTCAAGGCCGGGCCGCCCCGCAAGCGGGGGATGGAAGGCTTCTCCGGCGTCTGGAAGGGGCTGACCAAGGAGTACCGGCACGACCCGGTCGAGACGGGCGTGCGGCCCGAGGTGCTGGACCGGATCGCCGACGCCGTCGGCGGCTTCCCGGACGGGTTCACCCCGCACGAGAAGCTCCGGCCGATCCTGGAGAAGCGCCGCGACAGCGTCAAGGGCCGCAAGCCGGTCGACTGGGGGACGGCCGAGAGCCTGGCCTACGGGTCGCTCGTGCTGGAGGGGACGCCGGTCCGGATCAGCGGCCAGGACAGCCGGCGGGGCACCTTCACCCACCGGCACGCGGCGGTCATCGACTTCCAGACCGGCCAGCCGCACTTCCCGCTGGCCAACCTGTCGCCCGACCAGGCCCCGTTCGAGGTGTACGACAGCTCGCTGTCCGAGATGGCGGTGATGGGGTTCGAGTTCGGGTACGCGATGGACGACCCGTCCAGCCTGGTGATCTGGGAGGCCCAGTTCGGGGACTTCGCCAACGGCGCCCAGGTGGTCATCGACCAGTTCCTCTTCTCGTGCGAGTCGAAGTGGAACCGGTCGTGCGGGCTGGTCCTGCTCCTGCCCCACGCCTACGAGGGGCAGGGGCCGGAGCACTCGTCGGCCCGGCTCGAGCGCTACCTCCAGATGTGCGCCGAGGACAACGTCCAGGTCTGCTACCCGACCACCCCGGCCCAGATGTTCCACCTGCTGCGGCGGCAGGTCCGGCGGAACTTCCGCAAGCCGCTGGTGGTGATGACCCCCAAGAGCCTGCTCCGGCTGCCGGCCGCGACCAGCCCGGTCGAGGAGTTCACCGCCGGCGGGTTCCGGGAGGTGATCGACGACCCCGCCGCCGACCCGAACCTGGTCACCCGCGTCTTGGTCTGCTCGGGCAAGGTCTATTACGACCTGGCGGCGAAGAAGGAGAAGCTGGGGACGAAGGCCGTCACCCTGGTCCGGCTGGAGCAACTCTACCCGTGGCCGGAGGCCCAGTTGCGGGCGGTGTTCAACCGCTACCGCCGGACCCGGGAGTGGGTGTGGGTGCAGGAGGAGTCGCAGAACATGGGCGGGTGGGCGTTCGCCGAGCCCCGCTTCCGGGCCCTGAACTTCCCGTTCGAGTACGTCGGCCGGGACGCCAGTGCCAGCCCGGCGACCGGGTCGCACCACGCCCACGAGGTCGAGCAGCACGAGCTGGTGGAGGCGGCGTTCGGCCCGGACGTGCCGCACCTGGTCGCGCTGAGCAAGTCGGCGGTCAACGCCCGGAACGGGGCCAACGGGACCGCCCACGCGACCAAAGAGGCCGCGAAGAAGAGCGACGCGGCGGCGGGGTGAGTGGGGGCCGATAAAACGGCACGCGGATGACGCGGATAAGAGCGCGGATGAAGAGGATCGGACAAAAGCGGAGATTGATTTTAATCGACAAGTTCGTCCGATCCGCGTTCGTCCGCGCTGAAATCCGCGTCATCCGCGTGCCCGCCTTTTCTGCTGGTCCACGAACGGGGGCGGCGATGGCGGTCGAGCCGGTGAAGGTCCCGCGGGCCGGGGAGTCGATCGCCGAGGCCACCGTCAACCGCTGGCTGGCGGCCGACGGGGCCTACGTCACGGTCGACCAGCCGCTGTTCGAGCTGGGCACCGACAAGGCCACCCAGGAGGTCGCGGCCCAAGTCGCCGGGGTGCTGCGGCACAAGGCGAAGGAAGGGGATGTCGTCGCGGTCGACGCCGTCGTGGCCGAGATCGACACCGACGCAAAGGCACCGGCACCTGCTCCGGTGGCACAGGCCTCCCGGCCTGTGAGTTCACAACAGGGGGCTGACGCCCCCCGCCCGCCCGAACCCCGACCGGAGCCCGGCCCGGCGGCGACCCGTGTTCTCGCCGAAGCCGGCATGAAAGCCGCCGACGTGCCCGGGACCGGTCCCGGCGGCCGGGTGACGAAGGGGGACGCGCTGGCGGCGTCCGCACCGGCGGGCGGGGGGCGTCACCCCCCGGTTTCGGCGCCCGGCCCCACCGGCAAACGGAAGCCACAGGGGGCAGACGCCCCCCGCCCGCCCGAGCCAACGTCTCGCGCGCCCGGCAACCGCACGACCCGCAAGCCGATGTCCCCGGTCCGCAAGCGGATCGCCCAGCGGCTGCTCGAATCCCAGAACCAGACGGCCACGCTGACGACGTTCAACGAGGCCGACATGACGGCCATCCAGGAGCTCCGCGCCAAGTACAACGAGCGGTTCGAGAAGAAGCACGGGGTCAAGCTCGGGTTCATGTCGGTGTTCGTCCGGGCGGCCGTCGAGGCCCTGAAGGCGTTCCCCCTGGTCAACGCCCGGATCGACGGCGAGCACGTCGTCGAGCAGCACTTCTACGACATCGGCGTGGCCGTCAGCACCGAGAAGGGGCTGATGGTGCCGGTGGTGCGGGACGCCGACACGCTCGGCTTCGCCGACATCGAGAAGCGGATCGCGGAACTGGCCAAGAAGGCCCGGGACGGGAAGATCGGCGTGCCCGACCTCGAAGGCGGCACCTTCACCATCACCAACGGCGGCATCTTCGGGTCGATGATGAGCACGCCGATCCTAAACCCGCCGCAGGTGGCCATCCTGGGGATGCACAGCATCCAGAAGAGGGCCGTCGTGGTCAACGACCAGATCGTCATCCGGCCGATGATGTACCTGGCCCTGAGCTACGACCACCGGCTCATCGACGGCCGGGAGGCGGTGCAGTTCCTGGTGCGGATCAAGGAGTGCGTGGAGAACCCGGAGCGGATGCTGCTGGGGGTGTGAAGAATGACGGCCGCAGATCAAGGCGGGATCAACACAGATCAGAGCAAAGTTTGGTTCTGATCTGTGTTGATCCTGCCTTGATCTGCGGCCCCTTCTTGGGAGTGATGATGGCGGAGCAGTACGACTTGGTGGTCATCGGGGCCGGGCCGGGCGGGTACACGGCCGCCATCCGGGCCGCCCAGCTCAAGATGAAGGTCGCGTGCGTCGAGATGCGCAAAGGGCGGGCCCTCGGCGGCACCTGCCTGAACGTCGGCTGCATCCCCAGCAAGGCCCTGCTGGATTCCAGCGAGCTGTACGAGACCGCCCTGCACAAGATGGCCCGGCACGGCATCCAGGTGAAGGACATCGGGCTCGACCTGCCGGCCATGCACGCCCGCAAGGACAAGGTGGTCAAGGAACTGACCGGCGGGGTCGGGTTCCTGTTCAAGAAGTACGGCGTCACCCCGGTCTACGGGGCGGCCAAGCTGTTGCCCGGGAACAAGGTCGAGGTGGCCGGCGACGACGGCAAGACCACCACACTCGAAGCGAAGAACGTGTTGCTGGCGACCGGCAGCGAGAGCGTGGAGCTGCCGTTCCTCAAGTACGACGGCAAGGTCGTGGTCAGTTCCACCGAGGCGTTGAACTTCGACCCGGTGCCCAAACATCTCATCGTGGTGGGCGGCGGTTACATCGGGCTGGAACTCGGGTCGGTGTGGAAGCGGCTCGGGGCCGAGGTCACGGTGGTCGAGTTCCTGCCGCGAATTCTGTCGATCAGTGATGGTGAGATTGCGAACGAGGTGTTCAAGATTCTCAACAAGCAGGGGATGGAATTCCACCTGGAGACGAAGGTGACGGGGGCGACGGTGAAGGGCGACGCCGTCACCGTCACCGCCCAGGCGAAGGACGGCAACGAGCTGACCTTCGAGGGCGACCGGGTGTTGGTGGCGGTCGGGCGGAAGCCGTACACCGCCGGGCTGGGACTCGATGAAGTTGGTGTCAAGCACGACCCGAAGTCCCGCATCGTCTCGGTGGACGAGAACTTCCGGACCAACGTCCCCGGCGTGTACGCCATCGGCGACCTGATCCCCGGCCCGATGCTGGCCCACAAGGCGAGCGAGGAGGCGGTCGTCTGCGCCGAGCGGCTGGCCGGGATGAAGCCGCACATCAACTACGACGCCATCCCGAGCGTCATCTACATCTGGCCGGAGGTGGCGGCGGTCGGGCTGACCGAGGAGCAGGTGAAGGAGAAGGGGGCCGAGTACAAGGTCGGCCGGTTCAAGTTCGCGGCCACCGGCCGGGCCAAGGCGATGGACGAGCAGGAGGGGTTCGTCAAAGTCCTCACGGACGCCAAGACGGACCGGCTGTTGGGCGTCCACATCCTCGGCCCGCGGGCGTCGGACCTGATCGCCGAGTGCGTGACGGTGATGGAGTACCACGGGTCGGCCGAGGACATCGCCCGCTGCACCCACGCCCACCCGACCCTCTCCGAGGCCGTCGGCGAGGCCGCCCGGATGGCCTTCGCCGGCCAGCCGATCAATTCATAGACCCGCCCCGGGGCTGGCGCCCCGGGCTACCGTCCGTCGCCCCTCCGGGGCTGCCGGCCGAACCCGCCACGCGATTCCGGCGTAGCCGCTTGAGGCGGGCTTGCGGGCCGCATAGACTACGCCCAATCCGCCCGCACCCACCCGACCGGGGGCCGCCGCCCCCGGACCGCCTCTTCCCGGAGCTGCCCCATGACGACCCGTCGGATCACCCGCCGGCAGGCCCTGGCCGCGTCGGCCGCGTCCCTCGGCTACCTGTACACCGCCCCCGCCTGGGCCCAACCCGCCGGGGCCAACGGCCGGCTCAAGGTCGCCGGCATCGGGGTCGGCGGCAAGGGGTCCAGCGACATCGACCAGGCCGGCGAGGTGATGGAGGTCGTCGCCCTGTGCGACGTGGACGCCGAGTACCTGGGGGCCAAGGCCAAGAAGTGGCCGAAGGCCAAGACGTACTCCGACTACCGCAAGCTGTTCGACGACGCCGAGACGCTCAAGAACCTGGACGCGGTGGTGGTCAGCACCCCGGACCACAACCACGCCCTTGCCTCGCTGCTGGCCATCCGGAACAAGAAGCACGTCTACTGCCAGAAGCCCTTGACCCACGACGTGTACGAGGCCCACCTGCTGCGGACCGAGGCCAAGAAGCACGGCGTCTGCACCCAGATGGGCAACCAGGGGACGGCCGAGCACGGGCTGCGGCGGGCCGTCGAGCTGGTCCGCGGCGGCGAGCTCGGGGACGTGGCCGAGGTCCACGTCTGGACCAACCGGCCGATCTGGCCGCAGGCCCCGATGGTGACGGCCAAGCCGTCCCCGGCCCCGGTCCCCGAGGGGCTGGACTGGGAGGCGTTCATCGGCCCGGCCCCGTTCCGGCCGTACGCCAAGTACGACCCGTCGGTCCCGAACCGGTACGGCAACCGGCTCGGGGCGTACCACGACTTCCACTGGCGGGGGTGGTGGGACTTCGGGACCGGGGCGATCGGGGACATGGCCTGCCACACCGCCAACATGGCGTTCATGGGGTTGAACCTCGGCCACCCGGACAAGATGTCGGCCGAGGCCACCGGGGTGAACCCGGAGACCTGCCCGGAGTCGGCCCACGTCACCATGCGGTTCCCGGCCCGGGGCGGGATGAAGCCGGTGACCCTGCACTGGTACGAGGGGAAGAAGGACGGGAAGAAGCTGACCCCGCCGGACGGGCTGGTCCAGAAGGCGATCGCTCTGACCCCGCCGCGGAAGAACAAGGACGGGAAGGAGCTGCCGCCCGCCCTGGTCAACAGCGGGTCGATCCTGGTCGGGTCGAAGGGGATCGCCTACTCGCCGGACGACTACGGGGCCGAGGTGTACTTCTCGACCGGGGCGAGGGCGAACCGGTCGACCAAGCCGGAGAAGCTGGCGGCCAACGGCGGCGGGGACGGCGGGCAGAAGCGGGAGTGGGCCGAGGCGATCAAGGCCGGCAAGCCGGCCATGGCCCTGTCGAACTTCGACTACGCCGGGCTGTTGACCGCGGCCTTCCTCTTGGGGAACGTGGCCATCCGGACCGGCAAGCCGTTCACCTGGGACGGGGAGAAGTGCCAGGCCACCGACCTGCCGGAGGCGGCCAAGCTGATCCGCCGGGAGTACCGCAAGGGCTGGGACCTGATCGGGTACAACGGCTAGAACAATCGGCACTAAAATCGAAGCACGAAATTCGAACGGAAGATGTGACCATGTTTTCCTTTCGAATTTCGTGCTTCGGACTTTTGCCTTTGTTATGCTGACCGGATGGACCTCGACGCCACCCTCGACCGGCTGGCGGCCGACCCGCACGGGCCGGTCGACCTGGCCGACCTCGCCCTCCACCTCGCCCGCGACGAGTACCCGGACCTGGACATCCCGGCCTACCTGGGCCGGCTCGACGCCCTGGCCGCCCACCTTCGCCCGCGGCTGACCGGCGCCCTCGCACCCGACGCCGTCGAGCTGACCCACTTCCTGTTCCGCGAACAGTCCTTCGCCGGGAACGAGGCCGACTACTACGACCCCCGGAACAGCTACCTGAACGACGTACTCGACCGGAAGCTCGGCATCCCGATCACCCTGGCGGTGGTGGCGGTGGCGGTCGGGGGCCGGGCCGGGCTGACCGTGGCCGGGGTCGGGCTGCCCGGGCACTTCGTCGCCAAGGTGGTCGGCCCGGGCGACGCGGCCGTCCTGTTCGACCCGTTCCACGGCGGCCAACTGCTCGACCCGGGCGGGTGTGAAGCCCTCGTGTCGGCCGTCACCGGTCAGCCGTTCGCGGCCACCCCGGACGCCCTGGCCGCCACCCCGCCGGGGTACGTCGCCGTCCGGATGCTGAACAACCTGAAGGCGGTTTACCTGAACCGGAAGGACTTCG
Source organism: Gemmataceae bacterium (assembly GCA_019747685.1). Taxonomy (GTDB): domain Bacteria; phylum Planctomycetota; class Planctomycetia; order Gemmatales; family Gemmataceae; genus Urbifossiella. The sequence continues at coordinate 901 of JAIEQN010000986.1, read as the reverse complement.
CCCGGGCGGCCCGGGTGATGGGGCGGCTGGTCCGGCTCGTCCCGGGCGACCCGGAACAGGAGCGGGACCTGGGGGTGGCCCTGGTCCACGCCGGCCAGCCGGGCCGGGCGATCGACCACCTCCGGGCGTACCTCGACCGGGTGCGGGACGCCGCCGACGAGCTGGCCGTCCGGGACTTCCTGACCGACGCCATGCGTGACGTGGCCCGCTGGAACTAGCAGTGGGCAGCCGGCGGTGGGCGGTTCAACCAGGGGTCTGCCTTTCTGCCCACCGCCGGCCGCCCGCTGCCGACTATTTCCCCGTCGGCCGCCCACTATTCCCGGGATCGTTCCCGCGAGGCCCGGCCATGCCCGCCAACCCCCTCCGCCGGCTGGCGTTCGCCGCCCGGCCCGACCCGGCCTCCGACGCCCTCCTCGTCCGGACGTTCCTGGCGTCGCGCGACGAGGCCGCCTTCGCCGAGCTGGTCCGCCGGCACGGGCCGATGGTCCTGGCCGCCTGCCGCCGGGTTCTCGGCCACCGGGAGGACGCCGAGGACGCCTTCCAGGCGGCGTTCCTGGTCCTGGCCCGGAAGGCCGGGAGCGTCCGCGGGGCGAACCTCCCCGGGTGGCTGTACGCGGTCGCCGTCCGGACCGCCCGGGGGGTGCGGGTCATGCGGGACCGACGCCGGCGGCGGGAGTCGGCGAGCCGCGGGCGTGAGCCCGGGGAGGCTCGCCCGGACCGCTCGCCCGAACAAGACGAGTTGGTCGCGGCCGTCGACGAGGAGCTGGCCGGGCTGCCCGAGCCCTACCGGGCGGCGGTCGTCTTGTGCGAGCTGCAAGGGCGGCCCCGGCGGAGCGCCGCGGCCGAACTCGGCATCCCCGAGGGGACGCTTTCGAGCCGGCTGGCGGCGGCCCGGCGGAAG
>JAIEQN010000948.1 GCA_019747685.1 Gemmataceae bacterium | reverse complement strand
CGCACCACGGCGAGCGGGCCGCCGGCCGACCCGGTCAACGACCTGCTCGTCCGCCGGTCGGCCGAGCGGGAGCCGCGGCGGGACGACCGCGGCGACCCCGGCCCCAGGCCGGCGCGGAAGCTGACCGAGACGCTCGAAGGGGTGATGGGCCAGCGGGGCGACTGGTTCCGCAGCGACCACGCCTTCGACGGGTTCATCTCCCCGGTGACGAACCCGTTCCTGTTCGAGGACCCGCGGTCGCTGACCGAGGCCCGGATCATCTACCTGTACCAGGGCATCCCCGGCGGCCAGCCGGACTTCAAGGGCGGCAACGCCCAGTTCTTCGGCGTCCAGGGGCGGGTGGCGATCACCGACCGGCTGTCGTTCGTGGTCAACAAGCTCGGCGGTATCCGGCTCGACCCGGGCAGCGGGTCGGCGTTCGGGGACAGCACCGGGTTCGCCGAGGTCTGGCTCGGGCCGAAGTTCACCTTCATCCGCAACGAAGAAGCTTGCCGGCTCCTGGCCGGCGGGTTGCAGTTCCAGATCCCGGTCGGGTCGGGGTCGGTCTACCAGAACACCGGGGCACTCTCGCTGGTCCCCTACGCGACCATCGGGCAGAACTTCTTCCAGAACTTCCGGTTCGGCAGCGTGAACACCCTGGCCACCGGCGGCTACGCCTTCAGCACTAGCTCGGCCCGCAGCGACTACCTGTTCCTGAGCGGCCACGTCGACCTGGACGTGCTGAACAAGCACCGGTTCTACCCGCTGGCCGAGTTGAACTACTTCCTGGTGACGACCAACGGGACGGCCCGGCCGTACCTCGGGTCGGAGGGCCGGGACCTGTTCAACTTCGGCGGGCAGGCGAGCGGCAACGGCCTCTTGACCGGGGCGATCGGGGCGCGGTACCAGTTCGGCCCGCACGCCCAGGTCGGGGCGGCCTTCGAGATTCCCCTGGCCGGTCCGAAGGACCTGTTCGACTACCGGTTCACCGTCGACTTCATCCTGCGGTACTAACTTCCGAGCACGGCAGGGGTGGTCCCACGCCAACCTGCCCGAGCAGAGTACGCGACCGTCTCAGCACTTTTTTTCTTGCCACCGTCTGGCGAAATGGCGATAACGGCGACGGGCCGGCCGAAGGGCGGCCGGTCGAGCTATTCGCGCGGGAGGCGGAGCATGGTCGCCCGGGTCAAGGATCGGTGGTACGGGTTGGGGATGATTGCGGTCGTCGTCGCCGCGGTCGGCGGTGGTGGGACCGCCCAAGCCGGGATGGTCACCTACGACGCGGTCATCATCCAAGATACCCTCGTCCCGAACTTCGGGTTCCAGGTGCCCCAGTTCGACCCGTCGCTCTTCGCGGCGGACCCGAGCCGGGTCCGGCTGGTGGATATCGACCTCGCGTTCGAGTTCACGGTCTTGGACGACCTCTATTTCACGTACGACGGGGAGCCGGGCGATGTCGGCATCGCGGACCTGACGATCACCCGTAGCTACTCCATCGGCACGGTCGGGGTTTCGTCCGGCGGCCCCCTGGCCGGCGACTTCGACACGATCGAGCTGGAAGCGGGGAGTGGCGACCGGCGTATCTACACCGCCTCTCTGGCAGACACACTGAACGTCGGGCCGAACTCGGATTACATCGGCACGGGCACCATCTCAGGACTGGTCGAGTACTTGGGTAACTTCGACTTCGTCCAAACCTCCGGCGACGGGACCTTCGGATTCGATGTAGGAGACTCGTTCATCTTCGGCGGTTCGACCCTGTCCATCACCTATACCTTCACCGTTACCACCGTCCCGGCCCCGCCGCCGCTGGTCGGGCTGGGCGTGACCGCGGCCCTGGTCGGGCTGAACCGGCTCCGCCGCCGGGCATTCGGCCGGGTTGGTTGACTGCCGACCCCCGACCGGCGGGCGGCTGGCTCATCCCGGCCGCCCGCCGATCGCCTTGAACTGCTTCACACACCCGGTGATGGCCGTCTCGGTCGGCAGCCGCTCGACGCTGGAGGCCCCGAAGAACCCGACCACGCCCCGGGTGTTCGCCAGGACGTAGGCCGCGTCCTCCGGCTCCGAGATTGGGCCGCCGTGGCAGAGGACCAGGATGTCGGGGTTGACGGCCTTCGCCGCGTCGCACAGTTCCTGCACCCGATTGGCGGCGTCCGCCAGCGTCATCGCCGTCTTCGCCCCGATCGTCCCCTTGGTGGTCAGCCCCATGTGGGGGATGAGCACGTCGGCCCCGGCCGCGGCCATCTGCCGGGCCTCGTCGGCGGTGAAGACGTAGGGGCACGTCAGCAGCTCCAGCTCGCGGGCCGCCGCGATCATCTCGACCTCCTTGCCGAACCCCATGCCGGTCTCTTCCAGGTTCTGCCGGAACGTCCCGTCGAACAGGCCGACGGTGGGGAAGTTCTGCACCCCGCTAAAGCCCGTGTCCTTCACCTGCCGGAGGAAGTGCCGGATGAGCCGGAACGGGTCGGTGCCGCAGACCCCTGCCAGCACCGGCGTCCGTTCCACCACCGGGAGCACCTCCCGGGCCATGTCCAGGACGATGGCGTTGGCGTCCCCGTACGGGAGCATCCCGGCCAGGCTGCCCCGCCCGGCCATCCGGAATCGGCCCGAGTTGTAGATGATGATGAGGTCGATCCCGCCGGCCTCGGCGCACTTGGCCGACAGGCCGGTCCCGGCCCCGCCGCCGATGACCGGCCGGCCGGCCGCGACCTGGGCGCGCAGCCGGGCCAGGCACTCGTCCCGGGTGAACATGACGATCCCATTCTTGGCGAGCGGGGGGTATGAACCCCCTGTTGCCGGGATCGAACAGGGGGTTCACACACCCCGCTCGCCCGGAATCGAGCTATTCTCACCGGCGGCCCGGGATTTGGCCTCGGCCTCGCGGAGGAGTTGTTCGAGCAACAGCTCGGCCGGGTCCGGCTTGGTCTCGGCGGGCGGCGGGGCGGGCTTTCGCCGGCGGGCCAGGACCAGCTCGCCGGCGGCCACGAGCAGGAAGCCGTACAGGGCCATCATCGCCGGCACCCGGTAGCGGAGGGCGTCGCCGACCGGGTTCGGTTCGGGTTCGGCGACGGCTTCGACAGGAATGACCCGATCGGGGGTTTGGGCCGCCAGGGACAGGGCGGCCAATTCGCCGAACCCGAGACCGAGCAGCCCGAGGACGGCCGCCGCCCCCAGCCCGTTCGCCGCGATCCGCTTCAGTACCGGCGACATACCTTCCCCCGGACGGTCGGGCCGACGGTAACATAGAACGCAAACCCCATCCCCGCCGGGGGCCGCCCATGTCCGTCTTGCTGGTCGGCACGCTCGACACCAAGGGCGTCGAGGTCGGCTACGTCCGCGACCGGCTGCGAACGGCCGGCCTGCCGGTGCTGGTGCTGGACGCCGGGGTGCTGGGGCCGCCGGCGTTCGCCGCCGACATCCCCCGCGAACAGGTCTTCGCCGCCGCGGGCACGACCGCCGAGGCCGTGCGGGCGGCCGGCGATCGGGGCCGGGCCGTCACCCTGGCCGCCGAGGGGGCGGCGAAGCTGGCGGCCGAGTTACACCGCGACGGCCAGCTCTCGGGCGTGTTGTCGCTCGGCGGGTCGGCCGGGACGGCGATCGGCACGGCCGCCATGCGGGCGCTGCCGGTCGGGGTGCCCAAGCTGATGGTCAGCACGATGGCCAGCGGCCCGGTGCGGGATTACGTCGGCACCCGCGACATCATGATGCTGCATTCGGTGGTAGACATCTCCGGGCTGAACCGGATCAGCCGAGCGGTGCTGGGCAACGTGGCCGCGGCGATGGCGGGAATGCTGAGTTCCAAGTTCCAAGTTCCAGGTTCCAAGTTGGAAGACAAGCCGGTCGTGGCGGCGACGATGTTCGGGGTGACGACCCCGTGCGTGGAGGCGGCCCGGGCGGTCCTCGAAGCGGCCGGGTACGAGGTGCTGGTGTTCCACGCCACCGGGACCGGCGGGCGGACGATGGAAGGGCTGGTCCGCGACGGCCTGATCGCCGGCGTCCTCGACATCACCACCACGGAACTCGCCGACGAGCTGGCCGGCGGGGTCCTGTCGGCCGGGCCGGACCGGCTGACCGCCGCCGGCGAAATGGGCGTCCCGCAGGTGATCTCGGTCGGGGCGCTGGACATGGTCAACTTCGGCCCGCCGGAGACGACCCCCGACCGCTACAAGGACCGCCTCTTCTACCGCCACAACCCGAGCGTCACCCTGATGCGAACGACGCCCGAGGAGATGGCCGCGCTCGGGGCGGAGCTGGCCCGGAAGGCGGCCGCCGCCCGCGGCCCGACGGCGGTGCTGCTGCCGCTGAGGGGCGTCTCGGCCATCGATGCCGCCGGCAAGCCGTTCTGGAACCCCGAAGCGGATGCGGCCCTGTTCGGGGCGATCCGCCAGGGCATCGAGGTAATCGAACTCGATTCCCACATCAACGACCGGGCGTTCGCCGAGGCCGCCGCCCGGAAGCTGCTGGAACTGATGCGCCGGCCGCCAGCCGCTTGAGCAGGGCGATCTGCCCGGCGTGGTACACGTCGTGCATCACCGCCCCGTGGATCACCCGCACGGTACTCACCTTCCCGCCCGGCGTCACCCCGCCGAGGGCGGCCGGGTCCGTCGCCGCCACCGCCGCCCGGAGCGACCGGTGCGTCTCGTCCAGCAGGGCCAGGTCGGCCCGCCAGGCCTCGTCCCAGCCGGCCGGGCCGACCGCCGGGTCCGGCCGCGCGAACCAGTTCGACCCGTCCAGGGCGAACGACCCCCGCTTCTCACCGGTCAGCCGCCGGCGGACGGTGTACTTCCAGTAGGCCGCGTGGACGGCGTGTTCCCAGATCGACTTGCGGCCCGGGGCCGGGCGGAACGCGGCCGCGGCGGCGTCCACCCGGCGGAGGCTCCCCCGCAGGTTCGGGCCGTGCCAGGCCGGGCGGTCGAACCCCTCGTCGACCAGCCGCAGGAGCAGAATCAGGGTCGGGTCGGTGGGCGTCACGGGCGTCCCCCCGGCGGTCACACCACCCGCCGAGGATACCGCCGCCCCGGCCCGGGTCGCCACCCCGGAAGTCGGGTGGCCGGCCCGGCGGGGTTCCGTATGCTGAGCGGAGTTTGCGCTTGACTTCCCCCGCCGCACGCCTCCCCCCGCCACTATGCCGAAACGCACCGACATCAAGAAGATTCTGCTCATCGGCTCCGGACCGATCATCATCGGCCAGGCCTGCGAGTTCGACTACTCCGGCACCCAGGCGTGCAAAGCCCTGCGGGAGGAAGGCTACACGGTGGTGCTGGTGAACAGCAACCCGGCCACCATCATGACCGACCCGGAGACGGCCGACCGCACCTACGTCGAGCCGATCACCTGGCCGGTGGTCGAGAAGATCATCGCCAAGGAGCGGCCGGACGCCCTGCTGCCGACCCTCGGCGGGCAGACCGGGCTGAACACCGCGATGGACCTCGTCAAGCACGGGGTGCTGGCGAAGTACGGGGTGGAACTGATCGGGGCCAAGGCCGATGTCATCGACAAGGCCGAGGACCGGCAGAAGTTCAAGGACGCGATGCTCAAGATCGGGGTGGACGTGCCCCAGAGCGGCGTCGCCCGGTCGCTGGCCGACGCCCTGGACATCGTCGACCGGGTCGGGCTGCCGTGCGTGCTGCGGCCGAGCTTTACCCTCGGCGGGACCGGCGGCGGGATCGCCTACAACCGGGAGGAGTTCATCGGCCTGATCACCAACGGGCTGGCGCTCAGCCCGGTCGGCGAGGTGCTGGTCGAGGAGTCGGTCATCGGGTGGAAGGAGTACGAGCTGGAGGTCGTCCGGGACAAGGCCGACAACGTCATCATCGTCTGCGGGATCGAGAACCTCGACCCGATGGGGGTCCACACCGGCGACTCGGTCACCGTCGCCCCGATCCAGACGCTGTCGGACAAGGAATACCAGCGGATGCGGGACGCCGCCAAGCGGATCATCCGGGAGATCGGGGTCGAGACCGGCGGGTCGAACATCCAGTTCGCGGTCAACCCGGCCGACGGCCGGATGATCGCCATCGAGATGAACCCGCGGGTCAGCCGGAGTAGCGCCCTGGCGTCCAAGGCGACCGGGTTCCCGATCGCCAAGATCGCCGCCAAGCTCGCGGTGGGATACACCCTGGACGAGCTGGCCAACGACATCACCACCCCGCGGGGCGGGAACCCGCCGGCCGGCGACCCGGCCCCCTTCCTGAGCGCGTGCTTCGAGCCGACCATCGACTACGTCGTCACCAAGGTGCCGCGGTTCGCGTTCGAGAAGTTCCCGGAGGCCGACCCGGTCCTGACCACCCAGATGAAGTCGGTCGGGGAGACGATGGCCATCGGCCGGACGTTCAAGGAGTCGCTGCAAAAAGCCCTGCGGGGGCTGGAGGTCGGCCGGTTCGGGCTCGGGTGCGACCGCCGGGACCGGTGGGGCACCGACCAGCAGCCGGCCCGGGAGGAGATCACCCAGAAGCTGTCCAGCCCGAACAGCGAGCGGTTGTGGTTCCTCCGCTACGCCCTCAAGTCCGGGATGACGATCGAGGAGGTCCACCAGCGGACCAAGATCGACCGCTGGTTCCTCCACGGGATCGCCGACCTGGTGGCCGTCGAGGACGAGCTGCGGGCCTGCCCCGGGCTGGACGCCGCCACCCCGGAACTGGTCCTCAAGGCCAAGCAGCACGGGTTCGTGGACCGCCAACTCGCGACCATCTGGGACGTGCCCGAGGCCGAGGTCCGGCGGGTTCGTAAGGCCTTCGGCATCGAGGCCGTGTTCAAGAGCGTGGACACCTGCGCGGCCGAGTTCGAGGCGTTCACCCCGTACTACTACAGCACCTACGAGACCGGGCCGGGCGGCCGGGCCGAGGACGAGGTGCGGCCGCCCACCGGCAAGCCCCGCATCATGGTCCTCGGCGGCGGGCCGAACCGGATCGGCCAGGGGATCGAGTTCGACTACTGCTGCGTCCAGGCCGCCTTCGCCCTCCGGGCGGCCGGGTACGAGGTGGTCATGGTGAATTCGAACCCGGAGACCGTCAGCACCGACTACGACACCTCCGACCACCTGTTCTTCGAGCCGCTGACCGTCGAGGACGTGCTGAACGTCCACGACCGGATGAAGCCGGACGGGGTGATCGTTCAGTTCGGCGGGCAGACCCCGCTGAACCTGGCCAAGCCCCTCGAGTCGGCCGGGGTGCCGATCATCGGCACCAGCGTCGATTCGATCGACATCGCCGAGAACCGCCGGCGGTTCGCCGCCCTGATCGACGAGCTGGGCCTGAAGCAGCCGGCCAACGGGACCGCCGTGGACGCCCAGGGCGCGCTCTTCACCGCCCGGAAAATCGGGTTCCCGGTCCTGGTCCGGCCGAGCTTCGTCCTCGGCGGCCGGGACATGAAGATCGTTTACACCGAGGACGAGCTGGAAGCCTACATGGCCCGGGTCTCCCCGGACATCAGCCGGGACCGACCGGTGCTGATCGACCAGTTCCTGGAAAACGCCACCGAGGTCGATGTCGACTGCCTGAGCGACGGGACGCGGGCCGTCATCGGCGGGGTGATGCAGCACATCGAGGAGGCCGGTATCCACTCCGGCGACTCGGCCTGCGTCATCCCGCCGTACAGCCTGCCGGCCGGGGTGGTGGAGGAGATCAAGGACCAGGCCCGCAAGCTGGCCGCGGCCCTGAACGTGAAGGGGCTGATGAACATCCAGTTCGCCGTGGCCGGGGTCCGGCCGGGCGGGTCGGGCGACGGCGGCCCGGTCGTGTACATCCTCGAAGCCAACCCCCGGGCCAGCCGGACCGTGCCGTTCGTGTCGAAGGCGACCGGGGTGCCGCTGGCCCGGCTGGCGGCCCTGGTGATGGCCGGGAAGACGCTGGACGAACTCGGGGTGAGGGACGAGGTGGTGCCGACCCACTTCTCGGTCAAGGAGAGCGTCTTCCCGTTCAACAAGTTCCCGGGGGTGGACATCATCCTCGGGCCGGAGATGAAGTCGACCGGCGAGGTGATGGGGATCGACGACCGGCTGCCGATGGCCTTCGCCAAGTCGCAGATGGCGGCCGGGGCCCCGCTGCCGGCCGGCGGCACGGTGTTCGTGTCGGTGTCCGACCGGGACAAGGAGGCGGTCGTCCCGGTGGCCCGGGGGTTCGCCGACCTGGGGTTCAAGCTGTTGGCCACCCGGGGGACGGCCCGGCACCTGCGGGAACACGGGCTGGAGGTGGTGGACCTGCCGAAGATCGCCGAGGGCCGGCCGAACCTACTCGACTACATGAAGAACGGCCAGGTGGCCCTGGTGGTGAACACCCCGAGCGGGCGGGGCAGCTCGGCCGACGAGCGGAAGATCCGGGCGGCGGCGGTGGCCAACCGGGTGACGGCCATCACCACCCTGTCGGCCGCCGAGGCCGCGGTCGAGGCCTGCCGGGCCCTGAAGGAGCAGGAGCTGACCGTCGTGGCGTTGCAGGACCGGTTCCCGACGGCCGGCGAGCGGGGGGCGTGAGCCCCCTGTTTCCGGAACCATGGGGCTCACGCCCCCCGCTCGCCAAGTCATGCCGCCGCCGGCACCCGCCGGACCGGGTTGCCGATGGTGTCGAACAGCCCCATCAGCCCCTGGACGTGCTTGCAGTAGTGGGCGTTGCGGTTCTCGTGGTGGTAGACCGCGTCCGGGCAGGTGCAGTGCCACAGGTGGTAGCCGTCGGCCGCCCGTTCGAGGGCCACCTGGTAGGCCTCCCGGCCGCCCAGGACTTCCCAGGTCATCACGCACCCCGGCTCGGTCGGGTCCGGGTTCTTGTAGGTGATCCGGAAGTGGTACGGGGCGGGCGACCGCTTCCGGTCCGGCCCGGGCAGGACCAGGGTAATGAGTGCGAACGACGGCTTCGGGGTGGTCGTGGTCATGGCGTCGGTACGGGGTGTCAGGCGTCGGTCCAGTTTACCAGGACGCCGGCCCCGGTCGGATGTCGGTAGGCGGTGCGGGCGGTAGGATTTAGAGGACCCGGGCGACCCGCCGGATGCACCGATTCCCCCAGGAAGGGACCCACATGTCCGACCTTGCCCCGCCCGCCGACCCCCAAGCCCGCAAGGCCGCCATTCGCGAGCAGGCCCGCAAGGCCCGGGTCGCCCAGAAGGACAAGGACGCGGTCAGCCGGCAGATTTGTGCCGCCTTCACGGCCCTACCGGCGTACCGAGCGGCCGGGACGGTGATGTGGTACGTCGACGCCGGCAGCGAGGTGCGGACCCGGCACACCCTGCCCGAGGCCCTGACCCACGGCAAGCGGGTGGTGGTGCCGTGGTGCGTGGTCGAGACGAACGAGCTGGAACTGTTCCGCCTCGAAAGCATGGACGAGTTGGTCGAGGGGGCGTACAAGATTTTGGAGCCGCGGGAGGAGCTGCGGCGGCTGCCGGCCAAGGTCGTCCGGCCGGAGGAGTTGGACCTGGTGATGGTCCCCGGGACGGCGTTCGACCCCCGGGGCGGGCGGATGGGGCAGGGGAAGGGGTATTACGACCGGCTACTGGCCCGGGCCCGGCCCGACGCCCCGCTCGTCGCCCTGGCGTTCGACTGCCAACTCTTCGACGAAATCCCCGTCGCCCCGCACGACGTGTTCATGGACCTCGTGTTGACCGAGACGCAGGCGTTGAAGGGGCGGGGGCGGGGGTAAGCCCCAGCACAGGCCGGGAGGCCTGTGCCATCAGGAACCAGCTTTGGTGGCACAGGCCTCCCGGCCTGTGAGGCTAACTCAACCGGACGACGATCTCCCGCGCTTCCCCGGCCCGGGTGACGGTCAGCACCGCCTCGCCGTCGGGCGGGAGCGCGTGGACCGCGGCCCGCAACTGATCGCCGCTGACGACCTCCTGGCCGTTCACCTTCTCGACCACGTCGCCCGGCTCGACCCCGGCGGCCGCGGCCGGGCGGCCCGGCTCGACCTCGGACACCACCACCCCGGCCGCCACCGTCGCCCCAAGCCGCGGGCCGTCCTCGCCCTCGGCCGGCTCGCCGAGCCGGGTGACGATGTCCTGCGCGTGATCCCGGCGGCGGACCCGGACGGACAGGTCGCCGCCGGCCGTCAGGGCTTCGATCGCCTCCCGCAGGACCGGCCCGTTGGTCACCTCGGTGCCGTTGACGGCTTCGATCACGTCCCCGCGGGCCAGTTCCAGGTCGGCGGCCAGGGAGTCCGGCTCGACCTGATCGACCACCACCCCGGGGGCGACGGTCAGCCCGAGCCGGTTCCCGCCGTCGCCGGCCGCCGTCCCGGTGGCGGCCGTTGAAACGGCCGGTTGCGGGGTTGCCTCGGGGGCCGGCGGGGCGACCTCGGCCACCCGCCCGCGGGCGACCTCGGCCTCCGCCTTCACCCGCTCCAGCCCCCTGAGGACCTCGGCCAATGATTCCAGATAGGCTTCCCGGGCCTTCAGGTGGAGTACGTCGGCCTGCTTGGCGGCCGCCTCGCACTCGGTCCGGAACGCCTTGATCCGGTCGGCCGACCCGGTCGCCTGCCGGACGGCGTCTTCGACCTGCTCGCGGACCTGGACCACCTTGGCCACCGCGACCGACTGGCCGCCGAGTTCACGGACCAGTTGCCCGCCGATCTCCTGGCAGACGTGCTTCAGGTCGGCCACCG
>JAIEQN010000821.1 GCA_019747685.1 Gemmataceae bacterium | reverse complement strand
CAAGCCCGCCGCCGGGCCGAAGCCCGCGGCCACGCCCAAGCAACCGAAGGCGGCCCCGGCCGGCCGGGCGCAGGCCAAGAAAGCGGCAGCCCGGCCTGAAGCCGCGGTCCCGGCCGCCGAGCCGAAGAAGGGCCGGGCCGCAGGCGCGGCCAAGACCGGCACCCGCCGGAAGGCGGCCGCGGGTGAGGCCAAGCCGGCTGAGGCCCCGCCGCCGAAGCCGGCCCCGAAGCCGCCCGCGGACGACGACGACTTCGCCGCCGGGCTGGATTGACCCACCGCCCTAATCCACGATCCCCGCCCCGAAGGCATCCTCCTCGTCCGGCTCGGCCGGCGGCGGGGCCTCGCCCGGCACGGCCGCCGTCGCCGTCTTGGCGTGCTCCTCGCCCTCGACCACGTCCGCCGCGTGGGCCTGCTTGATCGTCGCGTCGGTACTCGTCGGGTCGACCGACCGGCACGCCTCGGCCAGCCGGTCGGCCAGCTCCTTCAATTCACCCCTCCATGCCGCCGGCTCGACCCCCGGCGGGGTCAGTTGCCCGAACTCCTCCAGCAACAGGATCAGCCGGAGGCAGTGGCGGAAGATCAGCCCCTCCTGCTTGGTCAGGTCCTTCGAGGTGACGTAGGTGTTGAAGTTCCCGCCGTACCCGAGCAGGAGGTCGCCGGCCGCCCACACCCCCTGCGTCTGGAACTCGCCGACCTCGTCGTACTTGGCGTCGAACAGCAGCCGCAGCTTCTCGGCGAACACCGGCGGCCGCTCGTCCCACGGCACCCACTCCTCTTCCTCCTCTTCGCCCTCGGCCTTCGGCGGTTTGGCAACCATCAGCCCTCGGGCGATCAGCTCGGGGTCGAGCTTTTCCGTCGCCAGCGGCCCGGCCGGCAGGTCGAACGGCACCCGGACGTGCCGCAAGAGCGGCCGGGGCAACTCCAACACGCTCTCGAAGGCCTGGATGCGCTCCTCCCGGCTGGCGGCGGCCAGCATGTCGATCAGGTACGCCCCGTACAGCGGGTGACAGGCCCGGAAGACGAGCAGCTTGTCCAGGGCCTCCGTCGGGGTCGCAAGAACCGGTTGGTAGTCGGGCGGTCGTTCCGCCGGTTGACCCCCGGACGGGACGGCACCGATCCCCAACCCCTGCTTCCCGGACTCCGGACTCCCGACTCCGGACTCCTGGGTGGGCGGTTCCGGCTCCAGCGTCACGAACCCCTTCTCGTGCAGGGTCAGGAGCATCCGGTTGAGCTGCTTCATCCCGGCCTCGACCCGCGGGCCGTCGAGCAGCCGCTTGCGGACCACGCCGCGGATGCGGTCCACCTCCGGCGACACCTTGAGGAGGTACGCCAACAGCCGCCACGGCAGCGGCCCCTTGCTGAACAGCCGGGCCGGCGGGGCCAGCTTCAGCCGCTCGAAGTCGCCCTCGCCCCAATATTTCTTCTGCTGGTTCCGGCTCGGCTTCTTCTTGAGCAATGCCTTCTTCATCTTGAGCATCGCCGGGTCCTTGGCGTTCTCCGGTATCTGGTCGTACTGCTGCTTCCAGCGGTGAATCCGCACGTCGTCCTCGTCCGGGAAGGCGTAGACGAACCCCTCGGTGTCGAACTGCGGCCGGCCGGCCCGGCCGAAGATTTGGTGAGCGGTACTCGGGTCGATCACCTTCTCCTTGCCGAACGGCCCCTTCACCAGGCTCGACAGCACCACCGACCGGGCCGGCAGGTTGATCCCGGCGGCCAGCGTCTCGGTACACAGGGCGACCGACAGCAGCTTCTTCTCGAACAGGGTCTCGACCGCCCGGCGGTACTTCGGCAGGAGCCCGGCATGGTGGACCCCGACGCCCCGGCGGAGCATCTGCTTGAGCTTCGGGCCGACGCCCTGCGGCCACTCCAGATGATCGACCTCCTTGTTCAGTGCGGTCTTCTGGGCCGGGGTCATCAGGTCGAGGCCCTTCAACTGCTCGGCCACGCTCCAGCACTCGTCCCGGTTGAAGCAGAAGACCAGGGCCGGCGTCTTCCGGGCCGCCTCGTCCCCCTTGGCCATGTCCACCAAGAGTTCGTTCAGGAAGGCGTCCGGCACCCACCGGTAGGTCAGCGGCACCTTCCGCTCCTTGCCCTCGACCAACTCGAGCTTCCGGCCGTGCTGGCGGTCGAGCCAGTTGAGGAACTCGACCGAGTTGCCGACGGTGGCCGACAGCAGGAGCAGCCGGATGTGCTTCGGGAGCATGTTCAGCGACAGCTCCCAGACGATGCCGCGTTCCGGGTCGGCGAAGCTGTGGAACTCGTCCATGACCACCGCCGAGACGTGGGCGAAGTCGAACCCCTCGGAGTGGAGCAGGCGGTTGAGGAGGATTTCGGCGACGACCACCAGTACCCGGGCGTTCGGGTTGATCTTGCGATTGCCGGTGACCAGGCCCACGTCGTCGGCCCGGAACCCCCACCGGACGGCCGCCGCCTGCATCTCGGCGAACTTCTGTTCGGTCAGGGCGATGAGCGGGGTGGTGTAGTAGGCGACGGTGTTCGTCCGCAGCGCCTCGTACAGGGCCGCCTGGGCGATCAGCGTCTTGCCGGTGCCCGTCGGGGCGCAGACCAAGACCCCCTGGTCGGCGGTGAACCACGCCAGCAGGGCCTCCTCCTGAACCGGGTAGGGCGGGTACGGGAGCTGGTCGAGGTAGGCCGTGGCCAGCTCGGATCGGTCGACGGCCGCGGCCATGAGCGGGTTCTCCAGGGGTAGAGATAGGTTATCACCTTCTCGACCCGGGGCTGTCGCCCCGGGTAACGGTCGCGGGCCATTGCTTCTGGCTTGGTGGCCGGGTATCGTGCCGGGGTAGCCCTCCCCCTTCCCCTCCGCCGCCAGGAGGTCCCGTCGATGGCCCGCCAGACCCGCCGGTCGTTCCTCAAGCACACCCTGTCCGCGGCCGCCACCGTGACCGTCGCCGGGACCAAGTCGTCCGGCACGGTCCTCGGGGCCAACGACACCGTCCGGGTCGCCGTCGCCGGCCTCAACGGCCGGGGCGAGAGCCACGTCGGCGAGTACGCCCGGATGAAGGGCGTCGAGGTCGCCTACCTCGTGGACCCGGACACCCGCACCTACAAGAAGCGGCTCGACCAGCTCCGCAAGGCCGACCGGCCGGAGGCCGCCTGCGTCCGGGACGTGCGGAAGGTCCTGGACGACAAGACCGTCGATGTCGTCTCGATCGCCACCCCGAACCACTGGCACGCCCTGATGACGGTCTGGGGCTGCCAGGCCGGGAAGGACGTGTACGTCGAGAAGCCGTGCAGCCACAACGTCCACGAGGGCCGGATCGCCGTCGAGGTCGCCCGCAAGCACAACCGGGTCGTCCAGCACGGCACCCAGAGTCGCAGCGGCCAGGACTGGGCCAACCTGGCGGCCCTCGCCAAGTCCGGCCAGCTCGGCAAGCTCCTGGTCAGCCGGGCCCTCTGCTACAAGGACGGCGGGGCCGGCTGGAACACCCGCGGCGACATCGGCCACAAGCCGCCCAAGGCCCCGCCGGCCGAACTCGACTTCGACCTCTGGCTCGGCCCGGCCCAGGCCCAGCCGTACCACGAGAACCTGGTCCACTACCGGTGGCACTGGTTCTGGGACTTCGGCAACGGCGACATCGGCAACCAGGGCGTCCACCAGATGGACATCGCCCGGTGGATGATCCCCGGGGCGGCCTGGCCGAAGACGGTGCTGAGCCTCGGCGGGCGGTTCGCCAACAACGACCAGGGGCAGACGCCCAACGCCCAGGTGACGGTGATGGACTACGGCGACGCCCTCCTGATCTTCGAGGTCCGGGGCCTCAAGTCGCCGAAGTACCGCGGGGCGGATGTGGGCAACATGCTCCACTTCGAGGCCGGGACGGTGGCCGGCGGGAAGTTCTACCCGAAGGACTCGGACCAGCCGGCCCCGCTGCCGAAGGCCGACGGGGCGGAGGTGAAGCAGGGCGGCATCTTCGACAACTTCATCGCCTGCGTCCGGTCCCGGAAGGCGGACGAGCTGCACGCCCCGATCGCCGTCGGCCACGTCTCGGCCGGGCTGGGCCACCTGGCCAACGTGTCGTACCGGCTCGGCACCGACGAGCCGCTGGCCGCCGCGTCGGGCAAGGTCGCCGGGAACGAGTTCGCCACCGAGACGCTGGCCCGGCTGGCCGACCACCTGAAGGACCACGGGGTCAAGCCCGAGGGGACGGCCCTGAAGGTCGGCCGGAAGCTGGCGTTCGACGCCGACGCGGAGCAGGTGAGGGACGACCCGCAGGCGAACGCCCTGCTGACGCGGAAGTACCGCCCGCCGTTCGTCGTCCCGGACCGGGCGTGAGCGGTCAACCGATCGGGCTTCCGCGGCCCGGAGGACGCCGATGACCGACCCGGCCGCCGAGGCCCTGTGCCAGGAACTCGACGCCGCCTTCGGGCGGGTCCGGCACTGCGTCGAGCAACTGATCGACGAACAGGTCTGGTGGCGGCCCCGGCCGGACCAGAACGCCTTCGGCAACCTCCTCCTGCACCTGGCCGGGAACGTCCGGTACTTCGTCGTCCACGGGGTCGGCGGGGCCGCGGACATCCGCGACCGGCCGGCCGAGTTCGCCGCCCGCGGGCCGGCCCCGGCCAAGGCCGAGTTGCTCGACCAACTGGCCGGGGCGGTCGCCGACGCGACGGCCGTGCTGCGGGCCGCGCCGCCGGAGGAATTGGCCCGGGTCCGCCACCTGCACAACGCCGACATCACCGGGTACTCGGCCGCCGTCCGGAGCGTGGCCCACTTCCGCGGCCACACCCAGGAACTCATCCACATGACCCGGACGCTGTTGGGCGGGGCGTACCGGTTCGCCGGCCAGCGATGAGCGAGTCGCCCCCACCGACGCCGGACGAACTCAACCGCCTGTGGCAGCACGGGCTGCACGAGGAGCGGCTGTTCCACGACCGGCTGAACTACTTCTCGGCCCTCGAAATCGGCCTCCTGAGCATCTGCGGCATCCTCTACAACAAGGAGCCGGCGGTCGGCTTCTTCCTCCCGCTGACGGCCGTGGCCCTGCTGTTTTCCGTCCTCTGGCTGGTCATCCAGACCCGGCACTGGCGGTACTGCGAACTCGTCCACGAGCGGATCGCCGAACTGGTGCCGGAGTACCGGGCGACGATCGCCCGGTTCGGCCGGGGGACCGGGCTGTCGCTTGGTAAGCCGCTGGCCCTGGCGGTCCCGGCCCTGTTCGCCGGGACGTGGGTGGCGTTCCTGGGGTGGCTGCTGGTCCGCGGCGAAACGGCCCCGCGGGCCGAGGCCGTGCTAACGCCGGAGCGGGTGGCGATCGGGGTGTTGGCCGGACTGGTCGTCTACCTGCTCATCCGGCTCCGGAGGGTCGAACGCCGGCTGAAGTAATTCCGACACCAGGTGTTGCGGCGAATTAGAGCCACGGGGTTCACTCAAGCCAAGATTTGTTCGGCCGCGACGGATTCGTCAGGCGCGGGGGGTGTGTCCGGGCTGGAACCATCCGGGGGTTGGTCATCCCGGCGGCCGCTCCTCGAACCGCAGGTGCCGGACCGCCTCGCCCCGGTCCCGCAACTCGACCAAGGCGTCGATGCCGACTTCGAGGTGGGTGCGGACGTACTTCTCGGTCACGGCCACGTCGCTCCGGCCCGTCTTCACCCCTTCCGGGGTCATCGGGTTGTCGGAGACGAGCAAGAGCGCCCCCTTCGGGATGTGGTTGACGAACCCGACCACGAAGACAGTGGCCGTCTCCATGTCGATGGCCGTGGCCCGCGCGTCCCGGAGGTACTGCTTGAACATATCGTCGTGCTCCCAGACCCGGCGGTTGGTCGTGTAGACCGTCCCGGTCCAGTAGTCGAGGTCGCGCTTGACCAGGGCGGCCGAGACGGTAGCCTGGAGCCGGAACGACGGCAGGGCCGGTATCTCCGGCGGCAGGTAGTCGTTGCTGGTCCCCTCGCCGCGGATGGCGGCGATCGGCAGGACGAACTCGCCGACCTTGGTGGTCTTCAGCCCGCCGCACTTGCCGAGGAACAGCACCGCCTTCGGCTCGACGGCGGACAAGAGGTCCATGACCGTCGCGGCCATGGCACTGCCCATCCCGAAGTTAAGGATGGTGATGTCCTCGGCGGTGGCGGATTGCATCGGCCGGTCCCGCCCGAGGATGGGGACGCCGAACCGCTCGGCGAAGAGCTCGATGTAGTTGGTGAAGTTGGTGAGCAGGACGTAGTGGCCGAACTCGGACAGCGGCCGGCCGGTGTACCGGGGGAGCCAGTCGGCGACGATCTCGGCCTTGGTCCGCATGCGGATTCCTTCCTCCCCGAGCGGGGGGCGTCAGCCCCCTGAGCGGTCTCCTGCTCAGGGGGCTGACGCCCCCCGCTCAGGGGTTTGCGCTCCGATCCCGTACTGCTCGATCTTCCGGTACAACGAGCTGAGGCCGATGTCGAGCCGGCGGGCGGCGTCCTTCTTGTCCGTGGAGACCCGCAAGAGCCGCTCGATGTGTCGCTTCTCGAACCGCCGGACGGCCTCCTCCAGGTTGTCCACCGCCGAGGGGTCGTCCGGCCGGGGGGCCAGGTCGGGCGGCAGGTCGGCCGGGGTGACGAGCGGCCCGTCGCCGAGAATCACCGCCCGCTGGAGGGCGTTCTCCAGCTCCCGGATGTTCCCCTTCCACGGGCAGGCCAGGAGCAGTTGCATCGCCTCGTGGTTGGCCCCGGCCACCTGCTTTCCCATCGCCCCGGCGTGCTTGGCGATCAGGTGTTCGACCAGCTCCGGGATGTCCTCCCGCCGGTCCCGCAACGGCGGCAGGTGCAGCACCACCACGTTCAGCCGGTAGAACAGGTCGTCCCGGAACCGCCCGGCGGCGACTTCGGCGGCCAGGTCCTTGTTCGTCGCGGCGATCACCCGGGCGGCCACCGGCACCGGCTCCCCGGCCCCGGCCGGCAGCACCTCTTTGCCGTCGATCGCCCGGAGCAGCTTGGCCTGCATCGCCGGCGGCAGCTCCGCCACCTCGTCCAGGAAGACCGTCCCGGCCCCGGCCGCGATGAAGGGAGCGGCCGTGTCCCCGTCCGGCGGCAAGGCCGCGCAGTTCACCGCCACGAACCGGCCGTCTGTCGGCCGGGCCGCCTGCGCCCACCGGTGGACCGCCCGGGCCAGCAGCTCCTTCCCGGTGCCGCTCCCGCCGGTGATGAGGACGGTGGACGGCGTCGGGGCCGCCTTCCGGGCCATCTCGACCACCCGCCGGACGGCCGGCGTCCGCCCGACCACCATCCCGTCGGCCGCGTCCTCCCGGTTCAGCGCCCGCCGCAGCCACTGGTTCTCCCGGTGCAGGTCGCGTTGCTTCAAGAGCCGCCGGATTTTCCCGACCACCTCCCGGAGGATGATCGGCTTCATCAGGTAGTCGTGGGCCCCCTTGTGGAAGGCGTCGATGGCGCTTTCCACGGTGGCATACGCGGTGATGAGCAGGACGAACGTCTCCGGGCTGACCCGGGCCACCCGCTCCAAAACCTCGATGCCGTCCACCCCCGGCAGGTTCACGTCGCACAAGACCACGTCGAACTTCTTCTGCCCGATCAGGTTCAGGGCGGCCTCGCCGGACGCCGCCGACGACACCGCGAACCCCTCGGTGTACAGGAACTCGGCCAGGTTCGCCCGGATGATCGGTTCGTCGTCCACGACGAGGACGGAGGCGAGGGCGGGACGGACGGCCATCAGGCGACCTCCGCGGGCCGGCCACCGGGTTCCTCGCCTCCCCCCTGGCGGGGGAGGTCGGCGACCGCAGGTCGCCGGGTGGGGGGTTGGTGGGAGGCCGACCGATCAAGGTCCCCACCCCCCACCCGCGGCTCGGCCGCGACCTCCCCCGCCAGGGGGGAGGCGAAGGCCGGGGCGGTTGGAAGGGTGAGGGTGAAGGTCGTCCCCTCGCCGGGGGTGCTAGCGCACGTCACCGCCCCGCCGTGGGCCTCGACCAGCTTCCGGGTGACGAACAGCCCCAGCCCGGTCCCGTGCCGCTTGGTGGTGAAGTACGGGCGGAACAGCCGGTCCCGGTGGGCCGGGTCGATGCCGTGGCCGTTGTCGGCGATGGTCGCCACCAGGGCGTCGCCGTCCCGGGCCGCGGCGATCGTCACCGACCCGCCCTTCGGGGTCGCGTCGACCGCGTTCAGGACGAGGTTGAAGAACACCTGCACGAGTTGGTCGCGGACGCCGACCAGGGGCGGCAGGTCGGCCGGCACCTCGGCCGTCACCTTCCGCCCCTTCACCCCCTTGTAGTACTTGGCGATGCCGAGGGCCTCGTTCACGATCTCTTCCAGCCCGACCCGGTCGCGGCAGTCGCTGGCCGGCCGGCTAAACGTCACCAGCTCCCGCAGCGTCCCCTGGATGCGGGTGAGCTGGGCGTTCACCAGCCCGAGACGTTCGCGGGTGTACTCGTCCGGGTCGCGGCGTTCGAGCAACTGCACCAGGGTGCTGATCGAGGTGAGCGGGTTGCCGACCTCGTGGGCGATCCCCGCGGCCAAGAGGCCGAACGCGGCCATCTTCTCCTGGTGCAGCACCTGGGCTTGCGACTCCTGAAGTTCCCGCGTCCGGTCGGCGATCCGCCGTTCGAGCAGGTGCTGCTCCTCCTTCAGCCGGGCGTTCAAGTCCGACAACTGTTCCCCGGCCCGGCGGAGGAGCCGGGCCAGGGCGACGGCCGCCCAGGTCGCCCAGGCCAGGACGATCGGCATCAAGAGCAGGGTGGACGGCCCGCGGTGGTCGGCGGGGGTGGTCAGGACGAGGACGCCGTAGCTCAGGCAGGCCAGCCCGCACGTCACCCCGGTGACGGCCGGCGAGTACCGCAGGGCCGCGACGATCAGCGACACCAGGTAGTAGTACCGGAACCCGCTCTCCGGCCCGCCGTCGCTGTAGCACAGCAGGCCGATGAAGATGGCTTCCAGGACGGACACGACGAGCGGGTGGCCGCCGAGGAACACCCGCCCCCGCCACGACCAGTAGGTGTCCAGGGCGGTGAACCCCAGCCCGAGGACGAGGATGAGGTTCAGCGGCCACGGCCCGGCGACCGACCCGAGGTTGGCGTACACCGCCCCGACGGCCAGCCCGAACCAGCGGATCTTGACCGCCACCGCCTCGGCGTCCAGGTCCCACCCGATCGGGGCCGGGTCCGGCCGGTCCACGTCTTGCCCTCGTGCGTAGGGTATCCCAGCCATTCTATCCGGAGGTCCTGGTGGCACAGGCCTCCCGGCCTGTGCTGCTAAGGAAGCACAGGCCGGGAGGCCTGTGCCACCAGAGGGGAAGTTGGAATTGACCCGGCCCGGCCGGGCGGGCTACCCTCCCCCGGCGTCCGCCCCACAGGTCCACGGAAGGGCCGCCCCGCGATGCTCCTGCCCCGGCCGCCGCTGCTCGACCGGACCGTCGACCCCGGCCCGGCCCCGGTCGCGTGGGAGGAGACGCCCTGCCCGCTGTGCGGCCGGGACGAGCCGGCCCTGGTCCTCGAAGCCCCGGACCCGGTGCCCGGCGGCCACGGCCTCTGGTTCGCCGTCGTCCGCTGCGAACATTGCGGGCTGACCTACACCAACCCCCGCCCGACCCCGGCCACCATCGGCCGGTTCTACCCGCCCGACTACCGCCCCCACCGCCGGCCCCGGAAGATGGTCCGGTCCCGCCCGGCCCGGCCGGTCCTGGCCCGGCTGTTCGGCCGGCCGTGCAACGAACGCCGCGGCGACCTGCCGTGGCCCGTCCCGGGCCGGCTGCTCGACTTCGGGTGCGGTGGCGGGGCCTTCCTCAAGCGGATGGCCGACCGCGGCTGGCAGGTGACCGGCCTGGACGCCTCGGTCGGGGCCGGCCGGGCGGTGCAAGAGGAACTCGGGCTGACGGTCCTGACCGGGTCGCTACCGCACCCGGACCTGTCGCCGTGTTCGTTCGACGTGGTGACGATGTGGCAATCGCTGGAGCACGTCCATCAGCCGCTGGACATCCTCCGCGAGGCGTACCGGGTGCTTGTCCCCGGCGGCAAGCTCGTCGTGGCCACCCCGAGCGTCGAGAGCCTGCCGTTCTACTGGTTCGGGCCGGACTGGTTCGGCCTCGACCTGCCCCGCCACCTGACCCACTTCACCCCGAAGACCCTGCGGGAGATGCTGGAGACGGCCGGGTTCCGGGTCGGGCTGCAACGCCAGCTCCGGCACGGCGACTGGCTCCGGTCGAGCGCCCGGCTGGCGGCCGTCCGGGGGGCCGGCGGGGCGTGGGCCCGGCTGTTGCGGTGGAAGCCGGCGGCCAAGGCCGTCGCCTGGGCCTGCTATGCGGCCGGGATGAGCGACTGCATGACGGCCGTGGCCGAGCGGCCGGTGTAGCCGCCCGGCATCACCCGCGCCTCCGGCCGGCTACACCCGTTACCGAATCGCACCACCGCGGTCCGGATTGAGTCCGGCGGAACCGCAGGATTTCGTGGGCACAGAGGCGTTCGGGCCGGGCAGCCGAGATTCCGGCCGGCGAGTGGCTTTCCCCGCGGTGCCGCCGACAGGCGGGGGTGGCCGGCCTCCGGCCGGGACGCCGGGGGCGGTCGGTCTCTACA
>JAIEQN010000748.1 GCA_019747685.1 Gemmataceae bacterium | reverse complement strand
GTTCCGAGTTCCGCGTGCCCCGGGCCGCGCTCAAGACGCGGGTGCTGGTGGTGGACGACAACCGGGACGCGGCCGAGAGCCTGGCGCTCTTGCTGGAGGTGTTGGGGCACCCGGTCTGGGCGGCCCACGACGGCCCGGCGGCCTTGGCCGCGGCCCGGGAGCACCGGCCGGAGGTGGTCTTGTTGGACGTGGGGATGCCGGGGATGAACGGGTACGAGGTGGCGGCCCGGCTGCGGGCGATGCCGGAGGCAGCGGGGGCGGCGGTCGTGGCCGTGACCGGGTTCGGGCAGGAGGCCGACCGCCAACGGTCCCGGGAGGCCGGGTTCGACCACCACCTCGTCAAGCCGGTCGATCCCGAGACGCTGCAGGAACTTCTGGCCGGGATCGGGCGGTGACTGGTTGGAGCAAGACCGGACTGCGGGCGCGCAAAAAAAGGTCGGGTGAGGCCGCGGGAGTGTCGCCCATTCACTCCTGCTTCCTTCACCCGACCCATTCCTATATTACGCCGGCGTCTAACAGGGTCAACAGGGCCGGCAAAAAATTTTGGTGGCACAGGCCTCCCGGCCTGTGCTTCTCAAGCCGCACAGGCCGGGAGGCCTGTGCCACCAAGCCGAGCCGCTCACCTTCCCTTCAAATACTTGTCGAACCAGGCCAGGTCCCACTCCATCTTGGCCGTCCGGTGGCTGAGCTTGCCCAGGCCGTGCGGCTCGCCGGGGTAGACGACGAGCTGAGTCGGCACCTTGACGTTCTCCTTCAACGCCCGGTAGAGCATCCGGCTGTGGCCCGGCGGGCACCGCTCGTCGTTCTCCCCGACGTGGATCAGCGTCGGCGTCTTCACGTTCCCCAACTGGTAGGTCGGCGAGGTCTTGCGGTAGACCTCCGGCTTCTCCCACGGCAGCCCGGTCTTGAGCACCCGGGGGTAGGCCGGCTCGTCGTTGAAGCCCCACTCGGCGACGGTATCGACGATCCCGGCCCCGGAGCTGGCCGCCTTGAACTTCACCGGGCCGTCCTTCATCGAGATCAGGCAGTTGGTCAAGTAGCCGCCGTTGCTCCAGCCCATGACGCCGATGCGGTCGGGGTCGGCGATGCCTTCTTTGATGAGGTGCTGGATGCCGGCCAGGATGTCCTTCACGTCCAGGTCGTTCTCCCGGCCGAGCAGGTCGGTGACGAACTTGTCGCCGTACCCGGTCGAGCCGCGGTAGTTCGGGCACAAGACCGCGTACCCGGCGGCGGCCAGGTAGAGCCGGCCGTTGTGCGGGTCGAACTCCAGGGCGGCGTGGCTGGCGGTGGTCGGCCCGCCGTGGATGGCGACCACCAGCGGCAGCGGCTTGTCGCCCTTCTTGTACCCGGGCGGCAGCTCCAGCGCCCCGCCGACCGTCGAGCCGTCCGGGGCCGCCCAGGTGACGTGCTCGACCGACGGCAGGGCCCACTCCTTCGCCTGGGGGTTGAGGTCGGTCAGCCGGGTGGGAGGATCTTGGTCGCTGACTGCGAGCAGCTCCGGCAACGCCCCGTCCTTCCCACCGACGATCACCGATCTGCCTCCGGATCGATCGGCAGCGTAGACCACCGACGCACCGCCGGACGGGGGTAGGTAGACGTTCCCGTACCGATCGAAAGCCAGGGGAAAGACCGAGCCCGAACGCTCGGCGAGAATGTTGAGTCCGGCGACCTCGCCGAACCAGAGGGGGGACCCGTAGCCCCGGACGTGAACGCCCTCCGGCCGGGGCATCCGCCTGGCCGGCCAGCCGTCGGTCCGCTCGCAGACGATGACCTCGGCCGGGTAGCCGTCCCAGATGGCACAGTAGGCCAGCCGGGTGCCGGCCGGGTTCCAGGCGACCGACTCCAGCCACGGCCACGGCGACCCGGCCCCCTTCCGCCAACCCTGGTCCGTGGGCGTCACCTTGCTGGTGTCGGCCTCCCACACGTCCACCCGCGAATCGCCCTCGGACCGGATGACGGTGTCGTCCGGGGCGGTGATGAGGGCCAGCCGCTTGCCGTCGCGGGATGCGGCGAAGTCCCGGACGTACCGCTCGGCCGGGACCACCACCCCGGCGGCCCCGCCGGCCGGCAGCCGGTAGACCTCCGACACCTTCCGCCGGCCGTGGCCGTAGGTCAGGGCGTCGTACTTCGCCCGGAGCGGCCGGAACGGGTCGTCGTCGATCACCTCGGCGTCGACGGCGTAGAAGACCTCGCCCGACCCGGGGGCGCAGTCGAAGTGGACGACCCCGCCGGCGACCTTCGTGACGGCGGCCGGGGCGGCCTCGCCGTCGGCCGCGACCCGCCACACCTGCGACGTGCCGTTGTACGGTGGCCGCTTCTGCCCGTCCTTCGTCCGGTTGGCCAGGACGTACACCGACTTGCCGTCGGCGCTCCACTTCGGGTGGCGGTCGTTGGCCCGGTCGGCGGTCAGTTGCCGGGGCTTGCCCGTCCCGTCGGTGGCCACGACCCACAGGTCCGTGCGGCGGTTGTCGGCCTCGGCGCCCCAGGTGGCCAGGGTGTACGCCACCTGCTTCCCGTCCGGCGAGACGGCCACCTCGGTGACGGTGGCCACCGAGGCGTAGTCGGCCGGCGCCACCGGCCGGGGCTGGGCAGCCGCCGGGCCGGATGCGGCAAGCAGGACCGCGAGCGTGAACGCGGGACGCATCAGCACCTCGGTTGGCATTCGGACCCGGGGCTGTCGCCCCGGGCTTTGCTGTGTCGGGCTTTCAGCCCTCCGGAGGCCCGAAGGGCCGTGACATCATAGCCCGGGGTGAAGCCCCGGGTCGGTTTATCACTCCTCGGGGTCCGCCTCGGCGGCGTCCGGGTGGTACTTGCGGATCATCTTGCGGACCGTCGCCCGGGCCAGCCCGAGCCACCGGGCCGCGGCCAGCCGGTTCCCGCCGAGCTGCCGTAGCACCTCGTCCAGGAGCGCCGGCTCGACCTCGTCCAGCAGGGCCTGGTACAGGTCCTCCGGCTCGCCGGCCCGCGGCACCTTCCCCCGCACCCACTCGGCCACCAGCGACCGCAGCCGGTCGGCGACCGTCCCGGCGTGGCCCGCGGCCGGCGGCGGGACGTGCTCCGGGCGGATCGGGCCGCCCCGGGCCTCGATGGCCGCGTGCTCCAGGGCGTTCCGCAGCTCCCGGACGTTCCCCGGCCACGGCCGGGCCGTCAGGACGGCGAGGGTGTCGGCCGGCAGGGCCGAGGCCGCCCCGAACCGGCGGAGGAAGTGGTCGGCGAGCAACGGGATGTCGTCGACCCGGTCCCGCAGCGGCGGCAGGTGGATCGGGTAGACGTTCAGCCGGAAGAACAGGTCGTGCCGGAACCGGCCGTCGCGCACGGCCGCGGACAGGTCGGCGTGGGTGGCCGAGACGATCCGCACGTCCACCTTCGACGGCTCCGTCCCGCCGACCGGCAGGACCTCCTGCCGCTCCAGGACCCGCAGCAGTTTCGCCTGAACGGGGAGCGGGATGTCGGCCAGCTCGTCCAGGAAGACGGTCCCGCCGTCGGCCAGGGCGAGCAGCCCCGGGCGGGGGCGGTCGGCCCCGGTGAACGCCCCCCGGACGTGGCCGAACAGTTCGCTCTCGACCAGGTTCGGGTTCAGGGCGGCGACGTGGACCGGGAGGAACGGCCGGTCCTTCCGCGGGCTGTGGGCGTGGACCGCCCGGGCGACCAGCTCCTTGCCGGTCCCGCTCTCCCCGGTGATGAGGACGCAGGCCGTGGTCGGGGCGACGAGGGCGATCCGGCGGAAGACGGTCTGCATCGCCGGCCCGTGGCCGACCAGCGCGTCGTCTTCGGCGAGCCCCGGCCGTGAGGCCGGGGGGTCCGCGGCGCCCCGCCCCACCGCCCGCCGGGCGGCGTCGAGCGCCCGGGCCAGGTCGAACGGCTTGGCCAGGTAGTCGAACGCGCCACCCGCCACGGCCTTGACCGCCGTGTCCAGGTTGCCGTGGGCGGTGATGACGACGACGGCCGCCGCCGGGGCGACCTCCTTCAGCCGGGCGAGGGCGGCCAACCCATCCATCCCGGGCAAGCGGACATCGAGGAAGACCACGTCCGGCGGCCGGGCGGCGGCCTTCGTCAGCCCGTCCTCGGCGGTGGCGGCGACGGCGACCGAATACCCCGCGCGGTCGAACGCCCGCCGCAAGGCCCAGGCGATCGGCTCCTCGTCGTCGATGATGAGGACGGCGGCCATCCCCCGATTGTACCGGGCCGAGGTTTCGGGTTTCGGATTTACCCCGGCGGGGCGGCGTAGGTGCGGTGCTGGCAGACGTAGCGGAACCCGAGGCGTTCGTAGAGCGGGCGGCTCTTCGGCCCGGACCGGAGGGCGGCCGAGGTGCAGCCGCGGGCGGCCGCCTCGGCCGAGGCGGCCGCGACGAGGGCGGCCCCGTAGCCGTTGCCGCGGTGGGCCTCCCGGGTAGCCGTCCCGGCGATCACGGCCGTCGGCCCGACGACGGCGAACATCACCGCGGCCACGTCCTCACCGTCCACCGAGCCGAGCAGGTGGCCGATGCCGGGGTCGGCGAACAGGCCGGGCGGGCTGAACAGGTCGGCGAAGTCGGGCGGGGCCCCGAACGCCGCCCCGGTGACGGCGATGACGGACTGCCGGTCGGTCTCGGCGCGGGCAAGGCGGAGGGCGAGTGAGGGCGAGCCGGGACCCGGGCGAGCCGGGCGCGTGAGCGACCGGAGATCAGCACTCCGGTCGCTCACGCTCCCGGCTCGCCGAAGGTCCTCCAGCACATACGCCGGCTCGTCCTCGTCCACCCGCCAGCCGCGGGACCGTAGCTGGGCCTCCATCGGGTGCCCGGCGTCGCCCTCGACCAGCACGCCCCAGCCCTGCTCGGCGTCGGCGAAGAACTCGCGGGCGACGGGCAGTAGCTCATCCAGGCTGGGGGCGTCGGGCACGAGGACGGCGGCGAAGTTGAACCCGGGGCCGGGTAGCTCGCTAGCGTGGAGGGCGACGCCGTTCCAGACCTTGAACTTGCTGTGGCGGTAATGCTTGAGGTACGGCGGCTCGGTGAGGGAGAGGGCGGCGTGGGCGATCGGCCGGAGGTCGGTGACGGGCTGGGTCATGACGCGGTGACACCGGCGGACGGCGGGAGGTTCACTCGGGCAGCCGGAACCGGTGTTCCACCACGAACCGGTCGATCGCCTCACGGGCTGTCCCCAGGCCGTCCGCCCACACCTCACCGAACTCCCCGTCGGGCAGTTCGACGGCCAGCCCGAGCCAGTCCAGCCGGGCGGCGAGCGGGGAGCCGGCGAAGGCGGCCAGCTCGGTGGCCGTCGCCCGGACGAGCTCGACGCGAAGGGCCGTCAGCCGGGGCACCGACGATCCGTCGCCCAGGCCGAGGAGGAACCTGCCCGAGAGGGGGTCCAGGTCGTACTGGTAGGCCCACTGCGGGTGATACCGCTCCTCCCGCTGGTTTCCATACACTTCGAGCCGCTCCAGGACCGCCAGGTACGGGCAGGACAGCACCTCGGCCTCGCGGCCGGTACTCGCCAGGAGCCGGACCCGGCGGGGGCGGGCGACCGGCCACCACGCCGCCGAGTCCCGCACGAAGGCCTCGGCGGAAGCCACCACCAGCGGATGGCGGAGGAGGCCCCGGTCGAACTCGTTCACCCCGAGCCCGAGCCCATCGACGGCCTGCGGGTAGGCCGTGCGAACCCCCCGGAAGGCGGCATAACGGTCCCGGCGGAGTCGGGCCCGCTCGTCGGGATGTTGCCGCTCCCGGCGGGCGATCCGGCACGACAGCCGGATGAACGCGGCGTAGTCCGGGTGGCCGTGCTCCTCCAGCCAGTCGGCGTAGACCAGCCGCGGGAGGTCGTCGGCCGGGCTGGCGTCGATTGCGTCTAGAAAGGCGTCGGCGTCCGAGTGCATGGGTTAGTCCGTCTCTTCCCACACGCTCGAATAAGCCCCGATGCCCTCACAGTAGGTCAGGAGCCGGGCGTAGAACGGGTCGTTCGCCAGCGTCGCGCTGTCGCCGACCACCAGGACCGCCCGGCGGGCCCGGGTCAGGGCCACGTTCGTCCGCCGGGTGTCGGCCAGGAAGCCGATCGCGCCCTCCGGGTTCGACCGCACCAGTGAGATGACCACCGCCTCCTCCTCCCGCCCCTGGAACCCGTCCACGCTGTCCACCTCGACGCCCGGCACGTCGGCCAAGAGGTCACGGAGCAAGCGGACCTGCGCCCGGTACGGGGTAATGACGGCGATCTGGTATTGCATGACGCCGGCGTCGAGCAGTCCGCGGACCTTCTTCACCGCCAGCGCCGCCTCCTGCCGGTTGAACCGGCTCTCCGTGTCCTCCTCCAGTTCCTCGTCGTAGCTGGCCCCGGCCGTGTCGATGAACCGCACCGGGCTTTCGGTCAGCGGCTCGGCCCGAACGCCCGGCAGGTCGCACAGCCGGTGGCCGATGACCGATTCGTCGGCCACGAGTTCGTGGTCGTAGAACTCGGCCGACGGGAACCCCATGATGGCCGCGTGCATCCGGTACTGGACGGTCAGCCGGCGGGCGACCCGGTCGCCGGACAGGCCGACGACCCGCTCCATCAGGCTGACGGCGAGGCCCTTCCCCGCGGCTTCCGGGGACACCACTGTCGGCGGCAGTTGGCAGTGGTCGCCGGCCAGGACCAGCTTGTCGGCCCGCAAGAGCGGCAGCCAGCAGGCGGGTTCGGTCGCCTGGCCGGCCTCGTCGATGACGGCCAGGTCGTACCGCCGCCGGCCGAGGAGTTCGCTGTCGAGGCCGGTGAGCGTCGCACAGACGACCCGGGCGTCGTCCAGGATGCGCTCGATGGCCAGGACTTCGAGCTTCCGGGCCTCGGCCAAGAGTTCCCGGGCCTCCCGCCGGAGGGCGGCCTTCTCGCCGGGCTCGGGCCGGGCCTTCGTCCACTTGTCGGCCTGCCGGAACCGGGCGAACGCCTCCTTGGCCACCTTCCGGGCCTGCCGGGCGTCCGGGTGCTTCTCGGCCAGGATGTCCAGCGCCCGCTCCCGCAGGTCCGGATCGACCCGGGCCGGGTGGCCGAGCCGGACCGGCCGGAGGTCGAGCCGCAAGAGCTTTTCCAGCAGGTTATCGACGGCGTGGTTGCTGGCGGCACAGGCCAGCACCCGGTCGCCGCGGGCCACCGCCTGCCGAATGAGTTCGGCGACGGTGGTGGTCTTGCCGGTCCCGGGCGGGCCGTGGACGACCGCGATGTCCTTCGCCGACAGGGCGAAGGCGATGGCGTCGAGCTGGGGCGGATTGAGGCCGGAGGAATGGGCCAGGGGCTGGCGCCCCTGGCTACCGTCCGCCGCCGCTCCGCGGCTCCCATCACCCGGAGTCCCGGAGGGACGACGGAATGTAGCCAGGGGCGCGAGCCCCTGGTTGTCTGGCTCCCCCTCTCCCGGTGGGGGAGGAGGCCGGGGGGTGGGGGCCGGTACGAACTCCGGCTCCCGCTCGCCGAGCAGCACCGCCCGCAGCTCGGCCAGCCGGTCGCCGTCGGCGGCCGACGCCCGCCGCAGGGCGTCTTGTTGGCGCAGCCGGGATACCTCGTCGGCCGACAGGTCGAGCCGCCAGACGGCGGCGTCCGGCAGCTCGTCGTCCGGCGGCTCGACGGCCACCCCGATCGTCGTCCACTGCCGGTCGAAGACCACGCCCCGCAGCGTCAGGCCCCGTTGCACCTTCGTTTGGGACAGGACCACCGGCGACCCCGGCCCGAGCCGGTTCGGCGGCAGCCGCTCGGCCCGGTTCGTCCGGGAGAAGGTGAGCAAGAGCCGGCCGCCCAGCCCGAACTCGGCCTCGCGGAGGTGCAGGGCGGTCAGCGTGGTGCCGTCGCCGCGGTCGGTGCCGTCCTTCGCCCGTTGCCGGGCCTCGGCCTCCTCCGCCGCGGCCTCCAGGTCGAGTAGTTGGGACAGCCGGGAGAAGTGGTCCGGCTTGGTGAAGTCGGCCTTGCCGGCGAACCGGACCCGGACCGGCCGGCCGTTCAACTCGGCCCCGTCCAGGGCCTTCACCGCCGCGGCCGCCTTCGCCGGGTCGATCTCGACCGTCGCCCCCCGGCCGATGAAGGCGATCTTGCCGACGTGCTTGGCGTCGAGGCCGGTGCGGTCGCAGACGAAGGCGAGGATAACGCCCGGCCCGCACCGGGGCACCGGCTCGATGTGGATGGCGGTCATGGTACGGCCAGATTAACCACAAAGGCACGAAGGACACAAAGGAGATGACGAGAACGAGGCCGCCGGCCCCGCCCCGGTCTTCCTCCGTGCCCTTCGTGTCTTTGTGGTTAATCCGGCCGTCGGCTACCGGCCGCCGATCATGACGTGCCGCCAGTGCCGGGCCTGGCTCGTCCGGAACCGGTGGGCCGCGTCGTCGTGGTTGCCGCCGGCGTGCTCGCCCGCCGCGACGGCCGGCCGGACCGGGTCGGCCTCCCGGTGGTCGTCCGCCCGGGTCCACGACCAGACCGACAGCCCGAACAGGACGGCCACCCCGGCGAACGTGCGGCGCAACAGCATCTTCGCCCCCCGGGCATCCGTGCCCGTCCCGCGGCATACCGGCCGCCGGCCCGCGAATCAACCCGTAGCAACAGTTTCGAGTTTGAAGTTTCGGGTTTCGAGTCGGGGCCCCCGGGCGGCGAAGGCGCCCCACCGAACTCGAAACTTCAAACTCGAAACTCGAAACTCCCCAGCGGGTCGGTCTCCCGCCGGCTGGGCCAGGCCGTCAGCCCGGCGAAATCGGCCGCCAGCCTGGCGGCCAATTCCTCGACCGCCGGCCGCTCGGTCGCGTAGTGGCCGGGGACGATCACCCCGACCCCGGCCGCCCGGGCCGCCAGCGCGTCGTGGAACCGTAATTCGCCCGTGACGAAGACATCGGCCTT
This sequence comes from Gemmataceae bacterium, assembly GCA_019747685.1. Classification (GTDB taxonomy): domain Bacteria; phylum Planctomycetota; class Planctomycetia; order Gemmatales; family Gemmataceae; genus Urbifossiella. Next base: position 1,654 of record JAIEQN010000748.1, on the reverse strand, counting down.
CGCCCGGACCGAATCCACCAGAAATTCGCCCGCCGCCCCACAGGCCACCGCCACCTTTTTCACGGCCCGGCTCAAGTCGCCGACCACTTGGACCGCCGCCGCGGCCAGCTCCTTCTTCGCCCGCCCGGCCAGCTCCCCGAGCGTCACCGGCTCGGCCAGATCGCCCACCCGCCCTTCCCCGCCGGTCAGCCCGGCCTTGAGCTGGTAGATGTCGTAGGCCGGCTCCTCGTAGCTGTGGGCCTGCCGCAGCGCCCGGACCGCCCCGGCCACCTTCGCCTCCGGCAACACCACCTCCAGCCGCCACTCGTCGGCCTCCTCCCGGCGGCCGGCCTTCCCGATCGTCGGATTCGCTCCCTCGCCGCCGAAGAACGTCCCCTTCCCCGGCACCCGGAAGCTGCACTCGGAGTACTTCCCGATCACCCCGGCCCCGGCCGCGAACAGGGCGTCCGACACCTTGGCCAGGTCGCCGTCCGGGACGTACACGGCCAGCTTGTACTCCCGCGGCCCGTCCCGCGGCCGCAGCGGCTCGGCGTCCTCGACCCCCAGCCGGCGGCAGAGGAGGTCGTTGATCCCGCCCGGGCAGTTGTCGAACGCGGTGTGCGGCGAGTACACGGCGACGCGGGCCCTCGCCAGCGGCAACACCACGTCCCCGTCGCCCTTCCCGGCGACCAGCCGCTTCGCCCCGCGGAACAGGATCGGGTGGTGGCTGACGATCAGGCCGGCCCGCTCGGCGACCGCCTCCTCGGCGACATCCGGCGTCACCGTCAGGCAGGTCATCAGCCGCTCGACCGGGGCGGCCGGGTCGCCCAGGAGCAGCCCGACGTTGTCCCAGTCGGCCGCGGTCTGAGTCGGGGCGAACGCCTCCAGGGCGGCGGCGATCTCGGCGACGGTGGTCATAGGAATCTCACCACAAAGGCACGAAGATCACACCGAGGACCACAGAGAAGCCAGAGTACCGAATTTCTGTTTTCTCGGTGGCCCTTCGTGCGGACTTCGTGCCTTTGTGGTGAGATGGGTGGATAAAATCTCGACGCGCCGGGCCGGGGGCCGCCAGTACCCGGTGTCCGGCCGAAACCCCCGGGGCCGCCGATGCCCGCCCGACCGATCCTCGCGGCCGTCCTCCGGCTCGCCGCCGACGGCCCCGCCGACCGCGACCTCCTGGCCCGGTTCGCCCAAGACCGGGACGAGGACGCCTTCGCCGAACTCGTCCGCCGGCACGGGCCGATGGTCCTGGCCGTCGCCCGGCGGGTGACCGGCAGCCCGGAGGACGCCGAGGACGCCTTCCAGGCCGCGTTCCTGGTGCTCGCCCGGCGGGCCGGGCAGGTGGGCCGGCCCGACCTCCTCGGGAACTGGCTCTACGGGGTGGCGTACCGGACCGCCCTGGAGGCCCGCAAGGCCCGCCGGCGGGTGAAGGAGCAGGCCGTGCCCGACGCCCCGGAACCGGCGGCCCCGGACGACCCCCCGGCCGCCCACGACCCGGCCGACCTCCGCCGGGTGATCGACGAGGAGCTGGCCGCCCTGCCCGAGAAGTACCGGGCGGCCGTCGTCCTGTGCGAGCTGCAAGGGCTGGGCCGCCGGGAGGCCGCCGCCCGGCTCGGCGTCCCCGAAGGCACCTTGTCCAGCCGGCTGGCCCACGCCCGCAAGTTGCTGGCCG
>JAIEQN010000819.1 GCA_019747685.1 Gemmataceae bacterium | reverse complement strand
GCGTGTCGTTCCGGCGGGAGAAGTACGTCCCGAAGGGCGGGCCGGACGGCGGGGACGGCGGGGACGGCGGGTCGGTGGTCGTCCGGGCCGACCCGAACGCCGACAACCTCGCCGGGCTGACCATGAAGAAGCACTGGCGGGCCAAGAACGGCGAGGCCGGGTCCGGGGCCCGGGCAACCGGGGGCAGCGCCGCCGATGTCGTCCTGCTCGTCCCCCCAGGCACCATCGTCCGCGACCGCGACCGCGGCAACGTCCTCAAGGACCTGGTCCGCCCGGGGGACGAGGTAGTGGTCGGCAAGGGCGGCCGGGGCGGCCGGGGCAACCACCACTTCAAGAGTTCGACCAACCGCACCCCCCGGCAGTTCGAGCCGGGCGGGGAGGGCGAGGAGCGGGTCATCGTCCTCGAACTCAAGGTGATCGCCGACGCCGGGCTGGTCGGGTTCCCGAACGCCGGCAAGTCGACCCTGCTGTCCCGGCTGTCCCGGGCCACGCCGGAGATCGCCCCCTACCCGTTCACCACCAAGCACCCGAACCTGGGGATCGTGTCGGTCGGCGACGGCGGGTTCGTGCTGGCCGACCTGCCGGGGCTGATCGAGGGGGCGGCCCGGGGCGTCGGGCTGGGACACGAGTTCCTCCGCCACGTCGAGCGAACCCGGGTGCTGGTGCATCTGGTCGAGCCGTTCCCGTCGGACGGGTCGGACCCGGTGAAGAACTACCACATGATCCGCAAGGAGCTGGCCGAGTACGTCGTCCCGCTGGTGGGCAAGCCGGAGGTGGTCTGCGTCAGCAAGGCGGAATTGACCGGCTCCGAGGAGGTTCAGAATCGGTTGGCCGCCGACCTCGGCCGGGACGTGCTGCTCATCTCGGCCGTCACCGGGCAGGGGCTGGCGAAGCTGGTCGGCATCGTCGCCGAACAGATCGCCGAGTTGAAGCGGGCCGAGGCGGCCGAGGCGGCCCGCAAGCCGGTCGAGTTCTCCGAAGAGGCGGCCGTCCGGACGGACGACTTCCGGACGGTGGCGGTGCCGACGATCACCCCGCCGGAGGCCGGCGGCGATGACACCTGATGTCGTAGTGGACATCGGCAACAGCCGGATCAAGTGGGGCTGGGGCCAACCGCTGCGGATGGCGTCGCTCCCGCCCGACGACGAAGCGGCCTGGGACCGACAGCTTGCCGAACTCGGGACGAGCGGGCCGCTCGCCTGGGCCGTCGCTGGCGTCCACCCAGCCCGACTCGACCGGTTCGCGGCGTGGGCCACGGCCCGCGGCGATCACGTCCGAGTCATCACCCACGCCGACATCCCGCTGACGATCGACGTGGACGAACCGGCCAAGGTCGGCATCGACCGGCTGCTCGGCGCGGTCGCCGCACGGCACCGGACGCCTGCCGGCTCGCCGTGCGTGGCGGTCGATGTCGGGACGGCGGTAACGGTCAACCTAATCGACGCTGGTGGGACGTTTCAGGGCGGGGCGATCTTCCCCGGGCCACACCTGATGGCACTCGCGCTGAACCGAAACACGGCCGCCCTCCCACCGGTCGAGGTGGCGGCGGAGCCGGCTCCGCCGCCGGTCGGCCGGAACACGGCGGGCGCGATCCGGTCCGGCGTTGCCGCCGCCGTTCAAGGCGGGGTCGGCGTACTCGTGACCCGGTTCGCCGTCTCCCACCCGTGGCCGTACCTGTTTCTGACCGGCGGCGGCCTCGGCAGTCTCGGGAAGTTCCTGTTCCGCGAGGCGAACGACGTGATTGAGGTTCCGGAACTCAACCTGGAGGGCATCCGGATCGTGGCCGAGGGGCTGCCGTGAGCGACACCCGGGTGTCGGTGCTGACGCCGGCCGGGACCGGGGCCATCGCCACCGTGGCCGTCGCCGGGCCACGGGCCTGGGAGGTCGCCCGGTGGCACTTCCGCCCGGCCAGCGGCAAGCCACTGCCGGAGTCGCCCGAGCTACACCGATTCTGGTTCGGCAAGCTGGCCGACGGCGACGAGGTCGTGTTGGCGGTGAAGGCCGTCAAGCCGGAACCGGCCGTCGAGGTGCATTGCCACGGCGGCCGGCGGGTCGTCCGGTGGGTGGTCGAACAATTCCTGGCGGGCGGCTGCCGAGAAGACGAGCCCCCGGCCGCACGGCCGGGGGCTCGTCGGGAACTCACCCGCGCCCCCACCCTCCGCACCGCCTCCATCTTACTCGACCAGTACCACGGGGCGTTCGACCGGGCCGTCGCCGCGGTCTTCGCCGACCTCGACGCCGGACGAGTTGCTCCGCAACTCGGCGAACTCGCCCACCTCGCCCCGGCCGGCCGGCACCTGGTCGAGCCGTGGAAGGTGGTGATCGCCGGGCCGCCGAACGTCGGTAAGAGTTCGCTGGTCAACGCCCTGGCCGGGTATCAGCGGTCGGTCGTGTCGGACATCGCCGGGACGACCCGGGACGTGGTCACGGTGCCGGTGGCGTTCGGTGGCTGGCCGGTCGAGCTGGCCGACACCGCCGGGCTGCGGGCCGCCGCCGGGCTGGAGGCCGCCGGGGTCGAGCGGGCCGAGCGGTTCATCCGCTCGGCCGACCTCGTCGTGTGGGTGCTGGACGCGACCGCGGACGAATTGGAGTACCCGGACGACGCCAAGCCGGCCGACCGGTGGCTATTGGTCCTGAACAAGATCGACCTCGAACCCAGCGACCGGGCGGACGTGATCCCCGATGTGATGCGTCTTTCAGCCGCCACTGGAGAGGGCATGTCCGGCCTCGCGGCGGCAATCGCTCGCCGACTCGTGACGCACGCCCCCGAACCGGGTGCCGCCGCCCCGTACACCCCAGCCCTCGCCGAAGCCGTTTATCTCGCCCACGTCTCAGCCGCCTTCGGCCAGTACGATGCGGCCGCCGCGATCCTCCGCGCCGCGATCGGGCCGGGGTGATAAAACACCCACCATTCCCACCGGCGGAGTCCGCTCATGCAGTTCGGCAAGCTCCGGCGACCGTCCGGCGAAGTCGCCATCGTCCTCATCGACGCCGGGCAGATCGTCGCCCTCGACCTCTCCCGCCGGCCGGGCGTGTCGTCCCTGGCGGATGTCCTCCATAGCCCCGACCCGCTCGGGCTGGCCCGCGACCTGATCGACCCGGCCGGCAAGCCGGAGCCGCTGGCGGATCAGGTGTTCCTGGCCCCGGTCGACCGGCAGGAGGTGTGGGCTGCGGGCGTCACCTATAAGCGGAGCAAGATCGCCCGCGAGGAGGAGTCGAAGGGGGCGGCCCAGTTTTACGACAAGGTGTACGCGGCCGACCGGCCGGAGCTGTTCCTGAAGGCCACCCCCGAGCGGGTGGTCGGGCCGGGCCAGCCCGTCCGGGTGCGGTCCGACAGCAAGTGGAGCGTGCCGGAGCCGGAGCTGGCCCTGGTCGTGTCGCCGGACGGCCGGATCGTCGGGTACACGGTCGGCAACGACATGAGCGCCCGGGACATCGAGGGCGAGAACCCGCTCTACCTGCCCCAGGCCAAGATTTACAAGCAGTCGTGTTCGGTCGGGCCGGTGGTGACGCCGGCCGCGGTCATGCCGCCGCTGGAAGGGGTGGGCATCAAGCTCGTCATCCGCCGGGCCGGGGCGGTGGCGTTCGAGGGGAACACCACCCTCGCCCAGATGGCCCGGACGCCGGAACAACTGGCCGGCTGGCTCTACCGGGAGAACGAGTTCCCACACGGCGCCCTGCTCTTGACCGGCACCGGGATCGTCCCGCCGGACGAGTTCACCCTGGCGTCGGGCGACGCCATCGCCATCACCATCGCCGGCATCGGGACGCTCAACAACACGGTCGGGTAAGGCCCGGCCGGGTCAGGACGTGAGGAAGTCGTAGGCCCGACGGAGGACCCGGTAGCACTCGCAGCTGGTCCCCTCCAGCCCGGCCCGGTCGAGCACCCCCACCCGCCCCCGCTGGCAGCGGATGTGCCCGGCCGCCTGGAGCTCCCCGACCACCACCGTCACCTTCGGCCGGCTCGCCCCGACCATCCCGGACAGCACCTCCTGGGTGATGTCGAACTCGTCGGCCACCGACCGGTCGTGGACCGACAGCAGCCACCGGCAGACCCGCTCCTTGACCGTGTGCCGGAGGTTGCAGGCGATCGTCTGGTTGGCCGCCTGCCAGGACACGGCCAGGAACCGGCGGACCAGGGCGTCCAGCACCCCGCCCCCGCGGAGCACCGCCAGGAACCGGTCGGCCGGCACCCGGATGCAGTCCCCGGCCACCTGGGCGACCGCCCGGACCGGGTTCTCGTTCATCCCCAGGACGATCGGGATGCCGAGCATCCCCTCGCTGTCCACCACCGCCACCTCGACCGGGTGGCCGTCCTTCATCGGCAAGAGCAGCGAGTACACCCCGCCGGTCGGGAAGTAGACCGGCTGGTCGTCCCACCGCAGCCCGTCCACCTCCTCCCGGGCGGCGAACGACACCACCTCGGCGTCGACCAGGAGCTTGGACAGCTCCGAGTCCGGCAGCCGGTCGAGCAGGTGGTTGCCGGTCGGGCGGGCGGGTCGGGCGCGGGGCATGGGCAATCTCGCCACCCCCCGCCGGGCGGCGGGGTCGGTGTGGGTCGGCGGGCGAGTGGGAACGTCTGCACCCACTACTACCCGTCGGCCGCCGCAAAGCAACGTACCCTCGCGTACCGAGTGGGCATTTTTCTGCCTTTTCCCGGCACTTCTGTCGCGCAGTTGACAGACATCCACCCTGAATCCGTTTACCCTGAACGACATCCAAGATCGGGGTTCGTTGTCGGTCGGTGCCGAGGGTCCCACGATGGGGCGTCGCGTGCTGGTCGTTGACGGGAACGTGGACGCGGCCGAGAGCCTGGCGCTCTTGCTGCGGCTCTACGGCCACGACTGCCTCACCGCCCACACCGGGCCGGACGCCCTGACCGCCGCCGCCGGGTTCGTCCCGGACGCCGTCTTCCTGGCCATCGACCTTGCCGGCCTCGACGGGTACGAGGTCTGCCGCCGGCTCGGGGCCGGGGCGGCCGGCCCCCGCCCCCGGCTGGTCGTCGCCCTGACCGGCCACGGCCAGGACGGTGCCCGCAAGGCCACCGCCGCCGCCGGGTTTGACCACCACCTCCTCAAGCCGGCCGACCCGGACGCCCTGCTCAAGCTCCTCGGGTGAGCGTTTCTCATTGGTTCCGGTCGACTCTCCCACCCCACGTCCGAACCAACTCACCCGACCGGAAGAAACAGCGTCAGACCGACGCCGCCCTCGAACCCGCCTTTACACGCCTCCGACGGGTCGGGCAGAATGTCGGCCCCGCCCGGCATGGAGGACGAGACCCGTGGCCCGCCCGTTCTGGCTGACCAAGCTCCTCGTCCGCACCGGGGTGGCCCGGCTCCTGCCCGCCGCCCACCGGCTGACCGCCGGCGGAACTGCTTACCTCCGTTACTATTCCGACAAGGTCTTGGCCGCCCCGCATGCCGAGCTGCTCGACCCGGCCACCTTCCCCGGCCCGCCCTGGCCTGAGCTGATCGACCTGAACCGGCCGGCCCCGGCGGACGCCGACCCCGGCCGGCCGACCCCGGCCGCCCGCCTCGGGACGCCGCCGCACGGTCTGCCGACCCTCCGAGAGTCCATCGCCGACCGGTACGTCCGCCGGGACGGCCGGGCGGTCGACCCCGACCACGAGCTGCACGTCACCCACGGGGCCACGGCCGCCTACGCCGCCGCTCTCGACGCCCTGGTCAACCCCGGCGACCGGGTCGTCCTGTTCGACCCCTGCTCGCCGCTGTTCTCGGTGGGGGCCAAGTCCCGGCGGGCGACCCTCCGCTGGGTCCCGACCTGGGCCGAGGACGGCCGGCTCCGCTACCCGGCGAAGGTCTTCGAGCGGGCCATGCGGGGGGCCAAGCTGCTCGTCCTGGCCGACCCGGCGTCGCCGACCGGGGCGTGCCTCGCCCCGGACGACCTCGACCACCTCCTGTGGATCGCCGCCGGGTACGACGTGCTGGTCTACCTGGACGAGTCGTTCGCCCGGTTCCGGTACGACGCCCGGGGCCGGGCCCTTACCACCCTGCCCGGGGCCGACAAGCGGGTGCTGACGGCCGGGTCGGTGTCCCAGGGGTGGGACCTGGGCGCGGCCCGGGTCGGGTGGCTGGCCGGGCCGCGGCACCTCGTCCGCGTCTGTGGCCTGACGGCCAACCTGGCGGCCCCGTTCGTCCCGCCCGCCTGCCAGGACGCGGCGGCCCGGGCCCTGGCCCGGCCGGACGACGAATTTACCCCGACGCTCGACCAGTTCCGCAACCGCCGGCGGTACGCGGTCGATCGGCTGACGGCCCTGGGGCTGGCCCCGGACTGGCCGGCCGGCGGGTACTTCTTATGGGTGCCGGTCGGCGGGCTGGGGCTGGACGGCCGGACGTTCGCCGATCGGTTGTTACGCGAACAGGGCGTGCGGGTCGGGCCGGGGTGTGCGTTCGGTCCGAGCGGCAACGAACACGTTCGGGTCAGCTTCGCGGCCGACGACGGCCGGCTGCGGGAGGGCCTGGCCCGGCTGGCCCGGTTCGTCGAGGGTCTGCGCGACCCGAAGCCGGTCGCGGTGCCGCCGGTCGAGACGCCGAAGCACCCCGAGGACGAGCCGAAGCCGGTCTTCAGCCGGGTGTGAGGGGCCGGAAGACGGGGCCACAGATGAAGACAGGAGAGACACAGATTAATAAACTACAATTGATTTTTCTTAATCTGTGTCTCTCCTGTCTCCATCTGTGGCCCGTTTTCAGCCCTACCTGTACTCCTCGCGTATCGGGTAGAACACGTCCAGCGCCCGGGCCGGGCCGCCGGCGGGCGTGACCCGGTGGCGGACCCCGCCGGGGATGAGGTAGAAGTCGCCCGGGCCGAGTTCCCGCACCTCGTCACCGACCTCGAACACCGCCCGCCCGTCGATCACCACCCCGATCTGCTCGTTCGGGTGGCTGTGCCACTCGACCACCCCGTCGGCCGGGATGTCCACCAGCGAGAGCTGGAGGTGGTCGCCGGCGTAGGTCCGGGCCGGGATGTTGCCGAAGAGGGTGTGGTGGCCGCACTCGGCCGGCGGCGGGAAGTAGCGGGACATGCGACTTTCCTACACAGGCCGGGAGGCCTGTGCCGCCAGGGAACAATTCCGGTGGCACAGGCCTCCCGGCCTGTGCCGCCAGGGAACAACTCCGGTGGCACAGGCCTCCCGGCCTGTGCCGCCAGGGAACAACTCCGGTGGCACAGGCCGGGAGGCCTGTGCAGCACAACTACCGCCCGGCCCCGAGCTTCGACCCGAGGGAGGCGTGGACCTCGCTCGGGGCGCGGACGATCAGCGACATGCTCGGCAGGTGGAAGGTGATCGACGCGAACCCGTTCTTCCACACCTCCGGGTCGATCGACGACTTGATGGCGTCGACCACGATCCGGACGTTGGACAGGGTCTGCTCGAAGTCGACCGCCGGCCCCCAGGTGAACGGCCCGGCGAACGGCCCCACCCCCTGCACCAGGTCGCCCAGGTAGTACACCTTGGTGGCGAGCTGGTCCCGGGCCCGCTCGACCGTCATCACCTGGATCAGTTGGTCCTTGACCAGGAAGGTCAGCCCCTCGCCGCCGAGGACCTGCCGCAGCACCGTCCGGGCCGACAGCCCCCGGGCGTCCACGCTGACCGGCTTTTCCAGGTCGACGTTCAGGTCGGACAGCGACTTCCGGTCGAGGACCAGTTGCTGGTCCATCGCCGTGGACAGCTCCTGGAGGACGTACTTCAGCGGCTTCTCGGCGGCGGCCAGGGTGATCGGCTTGTCCAGGGCTTCGAGCAGGGCCTTCTCCTTGGCCGTCAGCTCGACCTTGTTCGTCCGCCGCTTGGTCTTCTCGGCCCAGTCCTTCGGGAACTCCACGTCGTTGCCGGCGGCGATCCCCGACCGGGCGACGCTGTTCGCGTTGGCGACCCAGGCGTCGCTCTGGGCCTTGGCCAGGTCCTGGGCCTCGGCGACCGCCCGGCCGAGGTCGTCCCGCCGGCCGAGGAAGATGACCGCCGGGTTGTTCGGATACTTGGCGGCCAGGGCGGCGGCCGCCCGGTCGGCCTCGGCCCGCTGGCCGAGGTCGCGGAGCCGCTTGACGTGGTCCACGGCCTCCCGCACCTCCTTCACCTCGGCCCGGGCGGCGGCCAGGACGGTCGCCTTGTCGCCCGCGGGGAGGTCGGACGGGGTCGGGTCGTCCTTGGCCGCCGGGTCCTTCGGGGCCGGCTTGCCGTCGAGGATGGCCAGCTTGGCCTGAAGGAGAGTACTGAGCGATTTCCGGGACTCGGAGCTGACGCCCAGGGCGTCGACGTCCGCCTGGGCGGTCCGCAGCACCTGGGCGGCCTTGGCCTTGTTCGTCTTGGCCAGCCGGTCGGCCTCCCGGACCGCCTCCTTGGCGACCGCCTCGGCCTTCCCGTCGGCGATCTTCTGCCGCTCCCGGGCGGCCGCTAAATCGGCCGGGGGCTGGGCCGGGAGGGTCGTACCGATCAGCCCGGCGGCGACGACCGCGGCGGCCCACCGGGCGGTCCGGGAACGGCGCATGGAATCCTCCCCCGTGTGCGGTGACGGCCCGTCACCCTTCCAACGTACCCGCCGCCGGCGGCGTTTGCCAACCCGCCCCCGACCCGGCGGGATGACGGACCGGCGGGCGACCGGCCGGACCGTCAGTAACGGCAACCGTTGCCGCACCCACCGGTCGGCGGACCGGGCGGCCCGGGTCTTCCCCTCTCCCCTTGAGGGAGAGGGTGGCCGACGGTCACAACGTGACCGGAGGCCGGGTGAGGGGAAGGAAACGCTGCACGTCCCCTCACCCGTCTCGGCCCGGGTTTCCCGCCCAGCCACCCCCGACCACCAGGGGGGGGGGGCCGAACAAACCCCCCCAAGACAAACCCACACGGGGCGGGGGACCCCCCCAGTCGGCGTTGACCGGAATCCGGGGGCAAGCTATGTCGGCCGGTCACGTTCGATCCGGACGGGCCACCCCGCCTGTCCCGCCGGAGGGTGCCGCGATGTCCCGTCGGTCGAGGTGGCTGGCGTTCCTGGTCCTGGTCGGCGGGGTCGGGGCGGGGGTTGCGGCCCTGGCCCTGTTGGTCAAGCGGGAGCCGGGGTTCTACGCCGACGCCCCGTGCCCGGACGAGTGGGACGCCCGGGAGCGGGCGGCCCGGCTGGTCACCCGGGTGCAGGACCTGAAGAACGACATCCGGACGCTCAAGCCCGAGTGGGGCGACACCTTCACCGCCGAGGACCTGAACGGGTTCTTCGCCGAAAACCTGGGCCGGTCGTCCGGGCTGCGGTCGGTCCTGCCGGCCGGGCTGCACTCGCCCCGGGTGGCGATCGAGGGGGACCGGCTGAAGCTCGGGCTGCGGTACGGGGAGGGGTTCTGGAGTACGGTGGTGTGGGTCGAGCTGAAGGTGTGGCTGGTGGCCGACGAGCCGAACCTGGTGGCCGTCGAGGTGTGCGACCTGCGGACCGGGTGTATGCCGGTCGGGGCGCAGTCGATTTTGGACGCGGTGGCCGAGGCGGCCCGGGACAAGAACGTCGAGGTGACGTGGTATCGGAACGGCGGCAACCCGGTCGGGCTGTTCCGGTTCTACGCCGACCAGCCCCAGCCGGCGTCGCAGATTCTGACGCTGGAGGTGGCCGACGGGAAGGTGGTGGTGGCCGGCCGGTCGCTCCCGGACCGGTCGGCGGTGGCCGCCGCCCCGCCGCTGGGGCAGTAGGGGCGCACAGGCCGGGGGGCCTGTGCCACCAAGACCATTGCTTGGTGGCACAGGCCCCCCGGCCTGTGCGGTCATCAAGCCCCGGCCATCTCCTCGGTCAGGTTGGCGTCGGTGGTGACGTTCTGCACGTCGTCGTGGTCGTCCAGGGCCTCCAAGAGCCGGGCCACCTTCTTCCCGGTCTCCACGTCCACGTCCTTCGGCATCTTGGCCAGGTACTTGACTTCGGCCTCCAGCGGCTCGATCCCGGCCGCCTTGACCGCCTCCAGGACGGCCGAGAAGGCGGACGGGTCGCACGTCACCTCGAACACGTCCCCGTCCCGCTGGAGGTCCTCGGCCCCGGCCTCCAGGGCGACGCCCATCAGGGCGTCCTCGTCCGGGTGCTTGGCCGCCTCGACCACGATGAGGCCCTTGCGGTCGAACATGTACGCCACGCACCCCGGCTTGCCGACCTCGCCCCCGCCCTTCTCGAAAATTTTCTTGACCTCGCCGTTGGTCCGGTTGCGGTTGTCGGTCGTGACCTCGACCAGCACCGCGACCCCGCCCGGGCCGTACCCCTCGTAGGTGATCTCGTCGAAGGTGATCCCCTCGATGTCGCCGGTGCCCCGCTTGATGGCCCGCTCGATGTTGTCCTTGGGCATCGACACGGCCCGGGCCTTGTCGATCGCGTACCGGAGCCGGAGGTTCATGGTCGGGTCGCCCCCGCCGTTGCGGGCGGCGATGATGATGTACCGGGCCAGCTTGCTGAACAGCTTGCCCCGCTTGGC
>JAIEQN010000232.1 GCA_019747685.1 Gemmataceae bacterium | reverse complement strand
ACCGTGGTCGCCGACCGGCTGGTCGGGCTGTTCGGGCTGATCTGGTTCGCGACCGCGTTCGGCGGGGCGTTCTGGCTGGCCGGGGACCCGGCCGTCGCCGCCAACGACTACCTCCGGTCCATCGTCCGGGTGTGCGCCGGGCTGACGGCCGCCGCCGTCGTCGGTTGGGTGCTGCTCGGGCTGCTGCCGCAGCGGCGGGCCGACCGGTTCGCCGGCCGGCTCGGCCGCCTCCCGAGGGTCGGCGACGCCTTGGCCGAGGTCTGGTACGCGGTCTGGACCTACCGCCGGCGGCCGGGGGCGGTGCTGGCCGCGGTCGCCCTGACGGCGGCCGTCCACGTCGGGTTCGTGCTCATGTTCCACCTGGCCGTCCGGGTGTTCCCGGGGGGCGACCCGGGGAGCCTGGCCCAGCACCTGGTGGTCGCCCCGGTCGGGTTCATCGCCCAGGCGTTCTTCCCGGCCCCGGGCGGGGTCGGCGGCGGGGAGGCGATCTTCGGCTACCTGTACACCCTGCTCGACCGGCCGGAGGGGACGGGGGGGTTCGGCCGGTTCACCCTGCGGGTGGCCGAGTGGTGCTTCGGGTTCGTCGGCTACCTGGTGTACCTGCGGATGCGGGCCGAGCTGCCGCCGGTCGAGGCCGTCCAGGAGTCAGGGGTCGGCGGTCAGGAGTCAGAAAGAAGCCGCCAACCGGTCTTCTCGGAGTCCTGACCCCTGAAAAACGAACCACCCGGGCGGTCGGCAGCCTCTCCCCTCTGCCGAGTCACCCGGGTGGTTGTGTTAGCGAGGGCTTCGGCCGGGCCGCCGGATGATGCCGCCTCTCCCCTCGGCTCATCCGCCCGTCCCGGCTTCCGTCTCGCCGGCCGGTACGAAAGCAGCCCCGGTGCCAAATGCCCACCAAGTCCCATCCGGCTGACGAGATGTGTCACAACCGATAGCTACTCCGGGGCTTGTGAAAAAAGCGACGAGCCCACCCGCGTCGTCAGAATCACATGGCTTCTGAGTCCGTGCCCGCTCCCCGGGCAAACGCTGTTGACCGCCGATGCGGCCGGCCCCGGTCCGGCCGGCCCGAACGCCCGCGGAATCGCTGAACCCCCGCCCGGCCCCGCCCGACCATTACATCCGGGGTCGTTGACGCCCGGCTCGGCCCGGGCATACGATCCCACGGGTAGGGGTTCGACACGGGGGCGGACATGGCCACGGACATCCGGCTCAAGGAGGAGCTGCCGGCGATCACCGACCAGTTGGTCGACACCTACACCGAGTGCAGCCGGCTGAACCACCTGGCCCACGAGCCGCTTCCGAACCGGGACGCGGTGGCGGCCATCCGGGACGACCTGTTCGAGGTCCTGTACCCCGGGTACGGGCGGCGGCAGAAGCTCCACCTGGGGAACATCGGGTACTACGTCGGCAGCCTCGTCGACGCCCTGCACGACCAGCTCACCACCCAGATCGGCCGGGCGTTGCGGCACGAACTCTGTGACGAGGCCCCGCACGCCGACTTCGAGGCCATGGCCCAGCCGAAGGCGGTCGAGCTGCTGCGGCGGCTGCCCGAGGTCCGCAAGGTGCTGGAGCAGGACGTGGAGGCGGCGTACCGGGGCGACCCGGCCGCCCGCAGCCACCACGAGATCATCTTCAGCTACCCGGGCCTGGAGGCCGTCACCGTCTACCGGGTGGCCCACGAGCTGTACCGGCTGAAGGTCCCGTTCATCCCCCGGATGCTGACCGAACTGGCCCACTCCCGGACCGGGATCGACATCCACCCGGGGGCCCGGATCGGGCCGGGGTTCTTCATCGACCACGGGACCGGGGTGGTGGTCGGGGAGACGTGCGAGATCGGGGCCGGGGTGAAGCTGTACCAGGGCGTCACCCTGGGGGCCCTGAGCTTCACCAAGGACGACGACGGCACCCTGACCCACGGGGCGTACAAGCGGCACCCGACCCTCGGGGACGGGGTGGTGGTGTACGCCAACGCGACGATCCTGGGCGGCCGGACGGTGGTCGGCGAGCGGGCGGTGATCGGGTCGAACGTGTGGCTGACCGAGAGCGTCCCGCCGGACACGACGGTGGTGCTGGAGAAGCCCCGGCTGCGGCTCAAGGGGGCGGCCCCGGCGGCCGACGACGTGGCCCTGATGTACCACATCTGACCCCGGCCGCAACCGGGCTTCCGATCTCCGGCCGGCGTGGTACGCTGTGCCGGTCGGGAGGGGCCGCCCGTGTCCGCGAAGAACGTGTATCATGACGCCGTCGTGGACGCCCACGTGGCCGACGGCTGGACCATCACCGCCGACCCGCACCGGCTGACCGTCGGCCGGCGGCGGCGGTACGTGGACCTGGCCGGGGAGCGGGCGGCCGTCGCCGCCGAGCGGGCCGGCGAGCGGATCGCCGTCGAGGTCCAGAGCTTCGTCAGCCGGTCGGACATCGACGACTTCCACCGGGCGGTCGGCCAGTACGTCGTCTACCGGGCGTTGATGGCCGTGTCCGACCCGGACCGGGTGCTGTACCTGGCCGTCCCCCGGGCCGCGTTCGAGGGCATTTTCCGGCACCGGATCGGGGAGGTCGTCCGGGCCAGCCTGTCGATGCGGCTACTGGTGTTCGCCCCCGACACGCGGAGGGTGGTAGAATGGACAAGCTAGAACGGTACCGGCAGATCGCCCGGCGGGTGGTCGAGGAGTACGCGAGCCATAAGCCGTCGAACGGTCAAGTCGACTCGTACCCGGTGATCGACCCGGTCGGCGACCACTACATGGCGGTGAACGTCGGCTGGGATCGGTACTACCGCATCCAGGGGCCGTACGTCCACCTCGACATCATCGGCGGCAAGGTCTGGATCCAGTACGACGGGACCAACCGGCCGGTGGCCGACGAGCTGGAGGCGGCCGGCGTCCCGAAGGAGGACATCGTGCTAGCCGAGAAGCCACCCGAGGTCCGCCAGTATACCGGCTACGCGATCGGCTGACCTACTTGGCCGGCACCACCGGCCACGGCCGGACGCCCACCCGGGCCGCCCAGGCGTCCCACCCGGCGGCCAGCTCCTTCACCCGGTCCGGGTGGGCCGTGGCCAAGTCGCGGGCCTCGACCCGGTCGGATGTCATGTCGTACAGCTCCCACGGCCGGCCGTGCCTGGCCACCAGCTTCCAGTCCCCGGCCCGGACCGCCTTGTTCCCGTCGTGTTCCCAGTGCAGCGGCCCCGGCCGGCCGAGCGGCTTCCCCCCGAACGCCGGCCGCAGGCTCACCCCCTCCGGGGCGGCCGGCACCCCGGCCAGGTCGCGGCACGTCGCCATGATGTCGATCAGGTGGCCCGGCTCGCGGACCAGCCCGCCCCGACGGTCGGCCGGGATGCCGGCCGGCCAGTGGGCGATCAGCGGCGTGGAAATCCCGCCCTCGTGGACCCAGTGCTTGTACCCCCGGAAGGGCGTGTTCGACACGTTCGCCCAGCCCTCGCCGTAGGCGACGTAGGTGTCGGCCGGCCCCGGCACCACCCCCGGCCCCTGCCGGACCGGGAACCCGTCCCGGGTCTGGGCCGGGGTGTGGCCGACCTGGAGCCGGTCGGCCGGCATCGCGGGGAGGGTGGGCTTGTCGGCCCGCTGACCGTCGGGGTGGGCCTTGTTCTTGCCCCGGCCGACCGGCTCGGCACACCCGCCGTTGTCCTGGAGGTACAGGACCAGGGTGTCGTCGAGCCGGCCGGTCCGCTTGAGTTCGGCGACGATCGCCCCGATGCCCCGGTCCATCCGGCTGACCATCGCCGCGTACACCTCCATCCCGGCCGCCTCCCAGGCCTTATCCGGCACCGCCTCCCAGTCTTTGGCCTGCGGGGCGATGCCCTGCTTCGGGTCGATCAGCCCGAGCTTGGCCGCCTTCTCGAACCGGGCTTTCCGGGTCGCCCCGTACCCGCCGGCGTACTTCCCCCGGTACGCGGCCACGTCGGCCGCCGGGGCGTGCATCGGCCAGTGGGCGGCGGTGTAGGCGACGTACAAGAGGAACGGCTTGTCGGGGTGGGCCTTGGCGTGGCCAGCGAGGAACCGGACGGCGTGGTCCGAGATGGCGTCGGTGTAGTAGTACTCGGCCGGCTTGTACCCCGGGTCGGCGAACGCGGAGACTTGGCGGTCGTCCCGGGTCAGGGTGGACGGGTCGTAGAAGCTGCCGGCCCCGGTGATGGTCCCGTAGAACCGGTCGAACCCGCGGCCGAGCGGCCAGTTGTCCGTCGGGCCGTCCGGCCCGACGTGCCGGGTGACGTGCCACTTGCCGGCCGCGTAACAGCGGTACCCGGCCGGCTTCAGGGCCTCGGCCAACGTCGGCGTCCGCCGGCTCAGCTCGCCGCGGTAGCCGGGGTGGCCCGAGTCGGAGTTCGGGTCGGTCATGTGGCCGATGCCGGCCTGGTGGGGGTAGA
The DNA here is from genome assembly GCA_019747685.1 of Gemmataceae bacterium. Lineage (GTDB taxonomy): Bacteria > Planctomycetota > Planctomycetia > Gemmatales > Gemmataceae > Urbifossiella. The sequence goes on along the minus strand of JAIEQN010000232.1, from coordinate 6,043 downwards.
GGCCGGTCAGCAGGGACGCCCGGGTCGGGCAGCAGCGGGCGGTGTTGGTGAACTGGGTGAACCGGACTCCGCCGGCGGCCAGGGCGTCCAGGTGCGGGGTGGCGATCTCCCCGCCGTAGCACCCGAGGTCCGAGAACCCCATGTCGTCGGCCAGGACGACGACGACGTTCGGCGCGGCGGCGGTGGCCGGCCCGGCGGCCAGGAGGGCGGCGAGCAGGGCGGTTCGCGGCGGCATGGCGGCTCCGCGGGCGTGAGGTGCCGGCCAGTGTAAGCCGACCGGCGGGGCGGGGCCAGGGTTCCCCGGGGGGCCGGCCGTGGTATCGTGTGCAGAAGCCGGGGGGCCGCCCGATGTCGGCGAAGAACGTCTATCACGACGCCGTCGTCGACGCCCTCGTGGCCGACGGCTGGACCATTACCCACGACCCGCTGCCACTCGAGTTCGGCGGCCGCAAGCTCCGCGTCGACCTCGGGGCCGAGCGGTCGCCGATCGCGGCAGAGAAGGCCGGGGAAAAGATCGCCGTCGAGGTCCAGAGCTGCCTCCAGCCGTCCGCGGTGGCCGACCTCCATCAGGCCCTCGGGCAGTACAGCGTGTACCGGCTCGTCCTGGCCGGCCAGCAGCCCGACCGGCCCCTCTACCTCGGGGTGCCGACCGAGGCGTACCAGGGTATCCTGTCCGAGCCCCTCGGCCAGGCCGCGCTGAACGGGCTCGGCGTCCGGGTGGTGGTGTTCGACCCCGACCGCCGGGAGATCGTCAAATGGATCGGCTGACCCAGTACCGGGACACCATCCGCCGGGAACTCCGGGCGTTCGCCGACTGGGCCGGCCGGTCGGAGCCGCACGTCCGGTACGAAGTCGTCCACGACCCGGCCATCGACCACTTCGAGCTGCTGAGCTTCGGCTGGGACGGCCGTCGCCGGTTGCACAGCGTCGTCTACCACCTCGACCTGATCGACGGGAAGGTGTGGGTCCAGTACGACGGCACGGACCGGCCGATCGCCACCGCCCTAGTCGAGGCCGGCATCCCGAGGGAGGATATCGTCCTGGCCGAGAAGCCGGCCGATGTGCGACAATTCACCGGGTTCGGGGTCGGCTGACCGGGTAACGCCCGGGTAACGCCCGCCGCCGGGGCCGCGCCCCCACCTCCCGCCCCGGCGTCTATAACAGTACGTGCCCGTCCGCGCCGACCCCACGTCCCCGGCCGCGAGGACCGACCCCATGCCCCGACCGACCCGCCGCGGTGCCGTCGCCGCCGCCCTGTTCGCCCTCGCCGCCGCCGGAGTCGCCCTCATGGCCGCCGCACCCCCGCCCCGGGCCGAGCAGTGGAAGAAGGTCGAGGCGGCCGTCAACAAGGGCCTGCCCCAAACCGCCATCAAGGAATTGGAGCCGATCATCGAGTCGGCCCTGAAGGACAAGGCCTACCCGGAGGCGATCAAGGCGATCGGCAAGAAGATCGCCCTGGAGGGGAACATCCAGGGGAACAAGCCGGAGGAGAAGGTCACGCGGATGCGGGCGGCCATCGAAACCGCCCCGGCCGAGATGCGGCCGGTGATGCACGCCATCCTGGCCCACTGGTACTGGCAGTACTTCCAGCAGAACCGGTGGCGGATCGGCCAGCGGACCTCGGCCGGCGAGACCACGGGCGACGACCTGACCACCTGGGACCTGCCCCGCATCCTGGCGGAGGTGGGCAAGCAGTTCGACACCGCCCTAGCGGCCGAGAGGGAGCTGAAGGCCACCCCGGTCGCCGCGTATGACGTGCTGCTGGAGAAAGGCACCATCCCCGACTCGTACCGGCCGACCCTCTTCGACATCCTGGCGTTCGACGCCCTCGGCTTCTACGCCGCCGGCGAGCAGGCCGGGGCCAAGGCCCAGGACGCCTGGGAGGTGCCGGCCGACGCGCCCGTCTTCGGCACCGCCGCCGAGTTCCTGGCCTGGCAGCCCGAGACCACCGACGCCGACTCCCGCACCCTCAAGGCCGTCAAGCTCTACCAGAGCCTCCTCGCCTTCCACCAGGGCGACAAGAACCAAGACGCCTTCCTCGACGCCGACCTGCACCGGCTCCGGTTCGGGTACAACAAGGCCGTCGGCGACGGCAAGGACGACCGCTACGCCGCCGCCCTGAAGCGATTCGCCGAGACTAACGGCGACCACCCGCTGATGGCCCTGGCCCGCTACCAGTGGGCCGGCGTCGTCCGCAACCGGGGCGACCTGGTCCAGGCCCGCGACATCGCCCTGGCCGGGCAGCGGGCGTTCCCCGACAGCCCGGGCGGCAAGCTCTGCTTCAACCTCGTCCAGGAGGTCGAGGCCAAGTCGGCCAGCATCACCACCGAGCGGGTCTGGGCCGACCCCCTGCCGCCGATCAAGGTGACGTACCGGAACGTGTCCGAGGTCCACGTCCGGGTGGTGAAGGCCGACTACCTCGAACTCCTCAAGACCTCCCCCGGCGGGCCGGAGCAGCTCGACCAGAACCGGCTCAAGGCGTACCTCGGCCGCCGGCCCGAGCGGGCTTTCCGCCACGCCCTTCCGCCGACCCCGGACTACAAGGAGCGGGTCGAGTCGGTCCCCGCCCCGAAGGACCTGCCGCCCGGGTTCTACTACGTCTTCGCCAGCCACGACCCGGACTTCAAGCCGGACGACAACCTCGTCACCGCCGCCCCCGTCTGGGTGACGGACCTCGCCGTCGTTGCCCGCACCGAGTACGGCGTCCCCCGCGTCGGCGGGCTGGTCCTCGCCGCAGAAACCGGCACCCCGGTCGCCGGGGCCACCGCCCAGGTGTGGTACCACAACGGCCGCTCCGGCTACGCCCCGGCCGACACCGCCGTCACCGATAAGGACGGCCGGTACGACCTGCCCGGCCGGCCGAACCAGCAGTACGTCGTCCTCGTCAGCCGCAACGGCCGGCAGCTCTCCACCAACTTCGGCCACAACTACCCCGCCGACCGCTCCGTCCGCCCCGCCGAGCAGACCGTCTTCTTCACCGACCGGTCCCTCTACCGCCCCGGCCAGACGATCCAGTTCAAGGGTATCTGCGTCCGGGTCGACCCCGAGGGGAACAGCTACACCCCGGTCGCCGGCCGGCCGGTGACGGCCCAGCTCAACGACCCGAACGGCAAGGAGGTCGCCCGGGTCGAGGCCAAGACGAACGACTACGGCTCCTTCTCCGGCTCCTTCACCGCCCCCCGCGACCGGCTGACCGGGCGGATGTCGATCAACGTCATCGGCAGCCCGCCGGGCGGGACCCAGGTCTCGGTCGAGGAGTACAAGCGGCCGAAGTTCACCGTCACGGTTGAGGCCCCGAAAGACCCGGCCCGGCTCGGGGCCGCCGTCCTCGTCCCCGGCAAGGCCACCAGCTACACCGGCGTCCCCATCGGCGGGGCCAAGGTCGCGTACCGCGTCGTCCGCGAGGTCCGCTGGCCGCCGTGGCTCGCCCAGTACATGTGGTGGCGGCCGATGCCCGCCCGGCCGGCCCAGGAGATCGCCCACGGCACCGCCACCACCGACCCCGACGGGTCGTTCTCCGTCGCTTTCGTGGCCAAGCCCGACCCCACCGTCCCGGCCTCGGACGACCCGTCGTTCCGCTACACCGTCACCGCCGACGTGACCGACACCACCGGCGAGACCCGGACCGGCACCCGGTCCGTCGAGGTCGGGTACACCGCCCTCCGGGCCACGGTCTCGCTCGGCGAGTGGCAGACGGCCGGCGAGCCGGTCAAGTTCACGATCTCGACCACCACCCTCGACGGCGAGCCGCAACAGGCGAAGGGGACGCTCAAGGTCTACGCCCTGAAGCAGCCCGACACGGTGGTCCGCCCGGAACTCGACGGCGGCCCCCGCTTCCCGCGGCCGGTCCCGGCCGGGGCCAAGCCCGCCCCCGACCCCTCCAAGCCGGTCAGTTGGGAGCAGACGGAGGTCGTCCACGCCGCGGAGTTCAGCACCGACGCCAACGGCAAGGCCGAACTCACCGCCAAGCTCCCGGCCGGCATCTACCGGGCCGTGGTCGAGACCAAGGACAAGTTCGACAAGCCGGTCACGGCCAAGGCCCAGGTCCAGGTCCTCGACCCGGCCGCCCCGAAGCTGAACATCAAGGTCCCGGACCTCGTCGCCTCGCCGAACTGGGCGGTCGAGCCGGGCCAAGACTTCACCCTCCTGTGGGGCACCGGGTACGACGCCGGCCGGGCCTACGTCGAGGTCGAGCACCGGCACAAGGTCCTGCAAGCCTTCTGGACCGACCCGGCCAAGACCCAGCACGTCCTCAAGGTGCCCGTCACCGAGACGATGCGGGGCGGGTTCACCGTCCGCGTCACCCACGTCCAGGAGAACCGGGCCTACCTCTCCAGCCGGCACGTCGACGTGCCCTGGACGAACAAGAACCTCTCGGTCAAGTGGGAGGTGTTCCGGTCGAAGCTCGACCCCGGGGCGAAGGAGACGTTCACCGCCGTCGTCACCGGGCCGGACGCCAACCGGGCCGTCGCCGAGCTGGTCGCCGCCCTGTACGACCAGTCGCTCGACGCTTATCTCCCGCACGACTGGCCGCACCGGTTCGGGTTCTTCCGGCAGGACCACTCGGCCCTGAACCTCCAGTTCGAGAACCAGGCCCGCCCGTTCGGGTACGTGTTCGGCGGGTGGCCGCAGCGGAGCAAGCCGGTCGACCTCCGCTACCGCGGGCTGTCGGCCGAGCTGACCGAGAACTACTCCGGCTACCAGTACTTCGCGGCCGAGGGCGGCTGGGGCGCCCAGCAGTACTTCGCCCGGGGCGGGATGGGGATGAACCGGATGATGATGGCCGACGGGATGCCGGCCCCGGCCGGCGCCCCGGTGGTCGAGAGTGCGATGATGGCCGGCATGCCCTTCGACCCGATGGCCAAGGCCAAGGGCGCGGCCAAGAGGGACGCCGGCGGCCTCGTCACCACGGACGACCCGGTCGGGGGCGTCCCCCGCCCGCCGGCCCCCGGCCCGGATCTGTCGGCCGTGGCCGCCCGGGCCAACCTGAACGAGACGGCCTTCTTCTTCCCGCACCTGACCAGCGACGCCGAGGGCGTGGTGCGGATGACCTTCACCATGCCCGAGGCCCTGACCAAGTGGAAGTTCCTCGGCTTCGCCCACGACAAGGAACTCCGCAGCGGCTTCCTCGGCGGCGAGGTCGTCACGGCCAAAGACCTGATGGCCCAGCCGAACCCGCCCCGGTTCCTCCGGGAAGGGGACGTGATCGAGTTCCCGGTCAAGGTCAGCAACCGCTCGGCGACCCGGCAGGTCGGCAAAGCCCGGCTGTCGCTCCGCGACGCCCGGACCGATGCCGCCGTCGATGGGGCGTGGGGCCTGGCCAACGCCGACCAGGAGTTCGACCTGCCGGCCGGCGAGTCGAAGACGATCGCCTGGCGGATTACGGTTCCTGACGGGGCCGGCCCGGTGGTGTTCAAGGCCGTCGCCGCGACGGACCGGCTGTCCGACGGCGAAGAAGGGGCCATCCCGGTCCTGTCGAAGCGGGTGCTGGTGACGGAGTCCCTGCCGCTGCCGATCCGCGGCCCGGGGACCAAGCAGTTCGAGTTTACGAAGCTGAAGCAGTCGGCCGGGTCGGAGTCGATCCGGAACCAGTCGTACACGATCCAGATGGTGTCGCAGCCGGCGTGGTACGCGGTCATGGCCCTGCCGTACCTGATGGAGTACCCCTACGAGTGCTCCGAGCAGACCTTCAACCGGCTCTACGCGAACAGCCTGGCCCGGCACGTCGCGAACAGCGACCCGAAGATTCGCCGCGTCTTCGACCTGTGGAAGAACACCGCCGCCCTGGACAGCCCTCTGGAGAAGAACCAGGACCTCAAGAGCGTGATGCTGGAGGAGACGCCGTGGCTCCGGCAGGCGGTGGCCGAGGGCCAGGCCCGCAAGAACGTCGGCATCCTCTTCGACGCCAACCGGCTCGACCAGGAGACGGCCCGGCTGACGCAGAAGCTGGCCGAGCTGCAACAGGCCGACGGCCTCTGGCCGTGGTTCCCGGGCGGCCCGACGAACGAGTACATCTCCCTCTACATCGCCACCGGGTACGGCC
>JAIEQN010000775.1 GCA_019747685.1 Gemmataceae bacterium | reverse complement strand
CCTGTGCTGTCAGCTTGGTGGCACAGGCCTCCCGGCCTGTGCTGTCAGCTTGGTGGCACAGGCCTCCCGGCCTGTGCGGCCACCTCACGCGAACGCGGTGCCGTCGTCGGGCGGTAGGCCGATGTCCCAGGCGTCGGCCGGCCGCCGGCGGCGGGGCTTCGGGGTCTTGGTTGGTGCCGGGAGCGGCTCCCACCGGCCCAGCACCAGCTCGACCGCCCAGCACCCGCGGGCGTGCTGGGGCTGCTCCGGGACGCCCTTCTCCGTCCCCCGCAGGTGCCGCAGCAGTTGCTCCTCGTCGCAGTCGGCGTCGAGGAGGGCGTCGGCCAGGACCGGCAGCCGGTCCCAGGCCCGGTCGGCGTAAATGCCGGCGGCCAGGGCGACGGCCGTGCCGGTCCGCCAGGCCGGGTCGAACCGGGGCGGCCGGAACGGGTTGCCGACCACCTCCCGGAGGACCCGGGCGAGGAGCCGGCGGGCGGCCTGCTCCCGCCGGTCGTCGGCGTCCGGCCCGCCCGCCCGGAGCCGCCCCTCCTGGGCCTTGCGGACGAACTCCTCGGCCTTGGCGGCCTCGAGCCGCTTGTTCTTGGCCCCGACCGCCCGGTCGGCGGCCTCGTCCCCCTCCTGCTTGAACCGGAGGGCGGCGTTGGCCGCCAGGCTGGCCCGGGCCCGGGTCTCGACGGCCTCGTCGACCGCCGCCCGGACCTCGTCGAACGGCCCCGGCCCGGGGTCGGCCAGCAGCCGGCGGACGGCGGCGGCCGCCTCGCCCATGGCCAGCCCGGCCGTCTCGATCGCCTCCCGGCCGCTCTGGCTGGCGGCGTGGAACAGGGGGAAGGCCGGGGCGATCTGGTTCGGCCGGGTCAGGACCGGCTCCCGCTGGTCGGCGGCGTCCGGGTCGGCCGACCGGACGATCTCCCGCTGGGCGGCCTCGGCGGCGGCCAGCGCCGCCGGGACGGCGGCCTCGATCCTCGCCGCCCACCCGGCCCGGTCGGCGGCGGGTAGCGGCCGGTCGGCCCGCTCGACCGCCTCGACCGCGTCCCGCAGCGGGCCGACCGGGAGGAAGTCCCAGAGCCGGCGGACGTGGGCGGCGGCCACGAGCGCCCACTGGCGGGGGGTGAGCCGGTCGGCGACGAGGAGGAGCATCTCGTCGCCGTCGGCCCCGGAGAGCCAGGTGGTTTCGTTCATCGGGCCGCCGGTCCGGTGGGCCGCGGGCCGCCCCGCGTCATCCCGTCAGGGTACAACGCGGCGGGAATCCGGTCTACGACGGAAGGGGGCCGAAGGGGCGGCCCCGGGCATCCCCGACCCGGGGCCGTATGCGGACCCGGGGTCGTATCCGGACCCGGGGTTTCACCCCGGGCTACGTTGTGCGACCCTTTCAGGGTCGGGGCCGTGGCCCCGCAGGCTGAAAGCCTGCCACAGCATAGCCCGGGGTGGAACCCCGGGTTACCGATTCGCCCGGTGCCGCCGTCAGTCCCAGACGTACCGCTCGTCGAACTCGATCCCGGCGCGCGTCAGCATTCCCCGTAGCTCATCCTGGAACGTAGTGGCGGCGTGGTGTTCCTCTTGCCGGGCGATGTACCGCGCCACCCGGGCCTGGTCCCGCGGGCTGACCGAGAACGCCCCGTACCCGGCCTGCCAGTAGAAGTGCGGCGGCCCGCCGTTCTCCTTCGCCCACTTCGACGAGTCCTTCTTCAGCTCCTCGACCACGTCGCACAGCCGGGCCGTCTTGGCCAAGAGGAACAGGATGTGGACGTGGTCGGCCACCCCGCCGACCGCGACGGCCGGGCAGCGGAGGGCGTTCAGGATTCCGGCCAGGTAGGCGAACAGCCCCTCCCGGAGTTCGGGGGTGATGTATGGCTCGCGGTTCTTGGTGCTGGTGACGAAGTGGATCAGGTTGCGGGCGAGCGACTGGGGCACGGGCGGGCCTCCGGGGCGGTGGTCGGATCCGGGGTCGGTTGTCGCAGGCCGGAGGCCCGACCGCAACCGAAATCCCCTCGCCGGGGACGTTTCCGCCCGGGACGTTTCGACCCGGGGTTTCACCCCGGGCTACGCTGTGGCAGGCCTTCAGCCTGCGGCCGCACCATCTCCCCAGCCTGAAGGGCTGGCACAACATAGCCCGGGGTGAAACCCCGGGGCCGCATACGCCCGGGTCCTCCGCCACCCCGGGTTCACCGGGGCGGGCCCAGGTGTTGCCCGAAGAACCCCGCCGTCTTGGCCCAGAGGCGTTCCATCACCACCGGGTCGGCCGAATACATGTGCGTCACCCCCGGCAAGGGCAGGGCCTCGAACGGCCGGCCGGCCCGGAACAGGGCGTCGGCCAGCTTCAGCGAGTGCCGGTAGTAGACGTTGTCGTCGGCCGTCCCGTGGACCAAGAGCAGCGGCCGGCTCAGCTCCTTCGCCAACGGGATCAGCGACGCCTCGTCGTAGGCCTTCTGCGACTCGGGCAACAGGCCCATGTACCGCTCGGTGTAGTGGGTGTCGTAGTCGGCCCAGTCGGTGACGGGGGCGCCGGCGACGGCGGCCTTGAACACGTCCGGCCGGCGGAGGACGCCGTTGGCCGCCATGTACCCGCCGAACGACCAGCCGACGATCCCGACCCGGTCGCGGTCTAGCTCCGGAAACTTGTCGGACAGTGCGTGCAGCCCCTTCACCTGGTCTTCGAGCGGGACCGTGCCGAACTTCTGGTAGACCGCCTTCTCCCAGTCGCGGCCGCGGCCGGGGGTGCCGCGGTTGTCGATGGCCACGACGATGAACCCCTGGTCCGCGAGCCACTGCGGGACGAGCCAGTTCCGCATCGCCTGGACGACGTGCAGGTGCTTCGGCCCGCCGTACACGTCCACGACGACGGGGTATTTCTTCGTCTTGTCGAAGTCCCGCGGCCGGACGACCGCGGTGTAGTAGTCGCCGACCTTCCCGACCGTCACGTTCGGCGTGAATGGCGGCTCGGCCGCGACCGAGGGCAACTCGCCGATCTTGGGTGCGTCCGGCAGCGGTCTCGTGACGGCGGTAGCCGGCATCGCCTGCAGGGATGTCGATGTGACGACCAGGACGGACCCGTCCGGCGAGGCGACGGCCGCGTGGACGCCCGGCGCGGCTGTCAGCGGCCGCCGCCAGGTGCCGTGGCGGAACACCTGCTGCTGGGTCGGGTCGGGCCGGACGACCGACAGCACGTCCTCGCCGACGCTATCCTTCTTCGGCCGGATGACGACCCCGACCAGCCCGTCGACCCCGACGTACCCGGCCGCGCGCTGTCCGCCGGTCGGTACGAACTGGGTGAGGGCAGCCCCGAACGGCCGCTCGGGCGGTCCCTCGTACAGGTCGCGGGTGATCGGCGTCGGCATGGCCAGCAAAATTGTGTGCCGGTCGGGCAGGAGCACCGGATCGGGGGGCAACTCGTGCCAGGTGGCGCCGGCTTCCTCCGGGAGGGCGGACCGAGCCGTGTCGGTCGCCCCGGTCGTCGGGTCGGCGACGACGTAGTACAGCGATCGCTGGTCTCGGGACTGGAGGAGCAGGAGGAGGGCCGTCTCGCTCCACACCACGCGGGCCAGGTACTCGTACTTCTTCCGGTCCCACTCGACCCAGACGGTCTCGCCGCCGGCGACCGGCTTGACCCCGAGCCGGACGGCCACGTTCTTCTTGCCCGGGCGGGGGTAGTACTGCGGGGCCGGGGCCACGTCCGGCTTGAACGGGTCGGCCACGAACCACTGCTCGACGCCGGCGTGGTCGGCCTCCTCGTAGGCGATCGACTTCGAGTCCGGCGACCACCAGTAGCCGCTGAACCGGCCCATCTCCTCCTGGGCCACGAACTCGGCCAGCCCGTGCGTCTTCTCCGGCGTCCCGCCGGTCGTGACGGCCTGCTCCTTGTCCGCGGCGAGGTCGTAAGCGTAAACGTCGTGGCCGCGGACGTAGCCGACCCGCTTCCCGTCCGGCGACCACTTCGGGTCGACGATCGCCCCCTCCCCGCCGGGTTTCAGCTCGCGGGTTTTGCCGGACGCCCGGTCGAGGATGTAGAGTGTGTTCCCAAGCTTCACGAGGACCCGGCCGCCGTCCGGGCTGAGGTGGTAGTCGGCGAACCCGCCGGCCGTCACCCGCTGCCGCTCCCGCCGGGCCTTCTCCTCGGGCGTCAGGTTGTCGTCGGCCCCCTTGCGGAGCAGGTCCGGCGTCAGCAACTCCTTCGTCTTGCCGGTGGCCACGTCGAACTCATACAGACTTTGTCGCGGCGACTTGGCCTCGGACCGGAGGAACAGCACGGCCTTGCCGTCGGGCGTGACCTTCGGCTTGGCCGGCCGGCCGAGCATGAACCCGCGGGTCTCGGCGTACTGCTTGAGGAACGACGTGTCCACGGCGGGGGCGTCCGGGGCGGCGACGAGGCCGGCGGTCAGGAGGAGTGGCGTCATGGGGCCGAGGATACCACGGCCGGGGGCCGGGTGCCACCGGGCCGGGCGGCGGTTTCGGGCGGTATCGAGCGGCTCCGGTCGGGAAATGGATGGTTTCGGCCGGGATCGGATGTGTTCGGCCGCAAACCGGTTTGTTCGGCGCGGGGTGTGTGTCTGGACCGAACTCATCCGCGGTCCGATACTGGGTCGATGACCCTCGCCGCCCGCGAACGCCCGGTGCCGCCGTCGCCGCTGGCTCGGTGGGACGCCCGCTGGAAGCTGGCGGCCGTGCTGATCGCGGTGGCCGGGGTGGCGTCGCTGAACCACCTGCCGCCGGCGGCCGTCGCGCTGGGTATCGGGCTGGGGCTGCTCGCCCTGGCCCGGCTGCCGGGGCGGTGGGTGCGGGTGCGGCTGGCGGTGTTCGCCGTGGCTGCGGTGCCGTTCCTGGTGGTGCTGCCGTTCACCCTGGACGGCCCGGGCCGGGAGGTCGGGCCGGTCCGCGTCTCGGAGCGCGGCGTCGTCTCCGGATTGGCCGTCCTGTGCCGGTCGCTGGCGATCGGCTCGCTCGTACTCGTGCTGGTCGGCACGGCCCCGTTGCACCGGACGTTCGCCGCGGCGGCGAAGCTGCGGGTGCCGGGGGTGCTGGTGCTGCTCGCCCTTCTGGCCTACCGGTACACGTTCCTGCTGGCCGACGAACTGCGGCGGATGCGGACGGCGGCCCGGGTGCGGGGGTTCCGGCCGGCCGCCACCCGCCACGGCTACCGGACCGTCGGCCACCTGGCCGGGGCGGTCCTGGTCCGCGGGGCCGACCGGGCCGACCGGGTGGCCGAGGCGATGCGGTGCCGGGGGTTCGACGGCCGGTTCCACACCGTGGCCGGGTTCCGGGCGACGGCCGCGGACGTGGCCGGGTTCGTCGGGCTGGCGGCCGGTACGATAGCCCTGGTGCTGTGGGACCGCCTGGGGCCGTCGTGACTCGTCACTCGTCACTCGTCACTCGTCACTTGAGCCACACCTACCCCGGCGGCCGGCGGGCGCTGGGGGGCGTGTCCTTCTCGGTCGGCGCGAACGAGTGTGCCGCCCTGGTCGGGCCGAACGGGGCCGGCAAGACGACCCTCTTCCTCCGGCTCTGCGGGGTGTTGCCGGGTAAGCCCGGGCAGGCGTCGGTCGGCGGCCTCGATCCGGCCGACCCGGGACAACGCAAGAAGCTGCCGGAAACCGTCGGCGTGGTCTTCCAGAACCCGGACGACCAACTGTTCAGCCCGACGGTGCTGGACGACGTGGCGTTCGGGCCGCTCAACCTGGGGGCGTCGCCCGACGAGGCGCGGGCGAGGGCCGAGGACGCCCTGCGGGCGGTCGGGCTGGCCGACGCCGGCGGCCGGGTCCCGCTCAGCCTGTCCGGGGGCGAGAAGCGGCGGGCGGCCCTGGCCGGGGTGCTGGCCATGCGGCCGGCCGTGCTGCTGTTGGACGAGCCGACGATGTTCCTCGACCCCCGCGGCCGGCGGGAACTCATCGGCCTGCTCCGCGGCCTGCCGGGGACCAAGCTGGTCGCCACCCACGACCTCGACCTGGTCCTCGACCTCTGCCCGCGGGTGCTGGTGCTGGACGGCGGGGCGCTGGCGGCCGACGGCCCGGCCGCCGCCCTGCTGGCCGACCCGGACCTGATGGGCCGGCACGGGCTGGAGGTGCCGTACCGGCTGCGGGGGAATACCCCGGCCGGCCCGGCATCGTAACCTAAAGGCATCCCGCCCCCGACCCGGCCGCCGCATGCCCGACACCCTCCTGACCGAGCCGCCGCTCCAGCCGGTCCGCCCGCCGTTCCCGGTCGGGGAAATCCTCCGGCCGGACGGCCCGCTCCCCCGGCGGAAGCACCGGATCATCGCCGTCCTGCCGGCGTACAACGCGGCCGCCACCCTGGCCGCCACCCTGGCCGACATCCCCCGCGGGAGCGTGGACGAAATCCTCCTGGTGGACGACGGCAGCAAGGACGCCACGGTCCGGATCGCCCGGGACATGGGGCTGACCGTCATCGTCCACGAGAAGAACACGGGGTACGGCGGGAACCAGAAGACGTGCTACCGGTACTGCCTGGAGCACGGGGCCGACATCGTCGTCATGATCCACCCGGACTACCAGTACGACGCCCGGGTCATCCCGCACGCCGTCGGCGTCGTCGAGCTGGGCATCTGCGACGTGGTGCTCGGCAACCGGGTCCGCAGCCGGGCCGAGGCCCTGAAGTGCGGGATGCCGTGGTGGAAGTACGTCAGCAACCGCGGGCTGACGGCGTTCGAGAACTTCGCCCTCGGGCAGAACCTGGGGGAGTTCCACAGCGGGTTCCGGGTCTACCGCCGGAGCGTCCTCGAAACCATCCCGTTCGAGCGGAACTCGGACGACTTCGTGTTCGACACCCAGTTCCTGGTCCAGGCCGTCCACTTCGGGTTCCGGCTGGGGGACGTGCCGGTCCCGGTCCGGTACTTCGACCAGGCCAGCCAGATCAACTTCCGCCGCAGCGCCCGGTACGGGGTGCAGACCCTGGCCACCGTCGGGGCCTACTGGCTGAACCGGCTCGGCCTTTGGAAGTCCGACCTGTTCCGGCCGAAGCGGGTGTGACGGTTGGGGCGGGTCGCGGTTCCGGTCGGTCGGGCGTTCGGGCCGGTTCGGGTTGACCGGCCGCCGGGCCGGGCCGACAACCGGGTTACACTGCCGAGACCGCCGCCATGCCGTTCAACGCCTTGTCCGTCAGCCAGACCGGCATCTCGGCCGCCGACTCGTCCCTCGACGTGACCGCGAACAACGTCGCTAACTCCAGCACCGTCGGGTTCAAGACGGCCCGGGCCACGTTCCGGGACCTGTTCTACCAGACCCTGGCCGCCGGCCGGGCCGGCACGGACCCCTCGCAGGTCGGGCTGGGGGTCGGGCCGGCGAGCGTCTTCGGGGTGTTCACCCAGGGGCCGACCGAGGTCACCGGCGCCCCGCTCGACGTGGCCATCGAGGGCGAGGGGTTCCTGACCGTCGCCCTGCCGGACGGCACGACCGGGTACACCCGCCGCGGCAACCTGACCCTGGACGCGGCCGGCAACCTGGTCACGGCCGACGGGTTCGTCCTCTCCCCGGCGGTGGTCGTCCCGCCCGGCTCGACGGACGTGGCGATCGGGGCGGACGGGACGGTCACGGCCCTCACCCCGGCCGGGGAGGCGGCGGTCGGCCGGGTCGGGCTGACCCGGTTCGTCAACCCGGCCGGCCTCTTGCGGGTCGGGGATACGACGTTCGCCCAAGCCCCGGGTGCCGGCGAGGCGACCGCCGGGTTCCCCGGCGACCCCGGGTTCGGCGCCCTGCGGCCCGGGGCGCTGGAAGGGTCGAACGTCGACCTGACGACCGAGCTGGTCAACCTGATCGTGGCCCAGCGGGTGTTCACCTCGAACATCCAGGCGCTGACGGTCGAGAACGAGGTGATCCAGGCGACCCTGGATGTCACCGGCCGGGTCGTCTGACGGCCGGCGGTCAGCCGCGGGTCAAGAGGACCAGGGCGGCGACGGCACAGACCAGCCCGACCGCCTCCGACCGGCCGATCTCTTCCCCGAACGCCAGCGAGCCGATGAGCGTCAGCAGCACCACCATCGACACCGAGTAGACGACGCCGATCGTCGCCAGCTTCAGGTGCCGCATCACGAACAGCCAGCCGAAGGCGGTGGACGAGTAGACCACGAACCCGAGGGCGAACGGCCACGTCGTCAGCGGGTAGGCCTGCTCGCTGGCCCGCTTCAGGAAGTAGTCGCCGAGCACCCCGAAGGCGCTGAACCCGACCGTCACCAGCACCGCCAGCCACTTCTGTTCCACGGCCGGCCCCCCGGTCAGACGAACTCGACCCCCGGCTCGCCGGCCCGCACGTCGCCGATCACCCGGGCCGGGACGCCCCCGTCGGCGAGCTGGGTGACGATGCTGTCGGCGAAGTACGGGGCCGCGATGACCACGAACCCGACGCCCAGGTTGAACACCCGGGCCATCTCGGCGTCGGCCACGTTCCCGAGCCGCTGCAACCACCCGAACACCGGCGGCGCGTCCCACGAGTTCCGCCGCACGAACACCCGCCGGCCCGGCGGCAGGATGCGGCTGACGTTGTCCGGCAGCCCGCCGCCGGTGATGTTCGCCAGCCCGTGGATGACGCCCTTCCGCTTCACCGGGTAATGGCTGAGGATGCGGCGGACCGGCTTCACATAGAGCTTGGTCGGGGTCAGCAGCTCCTCGCCGACCGTCTTGCCGAGTTCCGGGACGTGGTCGCCGACTTTCAGCCCGGCCGCCTCGAAGACGATCTTCCGCACCAGGCTGTAGCCGTTCGAGTGCAGCCCGCTCGATGCCAGCCCGATGACCGCGTCGCCCGGCTCGACCCGGCTGCCGTCGATGATCCCGGCCCGCTCCACGACACCCGCGCAGAACCCGGCCAGGTCGAAGTCGCCCGGCTTGTACACGTCCGGCAGGATGGCCGTCTCGCCCCCGACCAGCGAACAACCGACCTCCTTGCAGCCGTCGTGGATGCCCTTGACGAGCCGCACCGTCACCCCCGGGTCGTCCTTCGGCATGGCGACGTAGTCGAGGAACACGAGCGGCTCGCCGCCGGTGCAGATCAGGTCGTTCACCGACATGGCCACCAGGTCGATGCCGACGGTGTCGTACTTCCCCGCCAGGGAGGCGACCTTCAGCTTGCTCCCGACCCCGTCGGTACACGTCACCAGGACCGGGTGGCGGTACTTGCGGCGGAACAGCCCGGCGTCCGGGTCGAGGTCGAACAGGCTGGCGAACCCGCCCGTCCCCTTGCCGCCCTTGCGGACCGGGAACGGCGGCCGGATGACGTTCATCGCCCAGGTGCCGGTCAGCAGCGGCTGGATGCCGGCCATCGTCTGGCCGTACTTCTCCAGGTCGAGCCCGGCATCCCCGTAGGTCAACTGCTTCGCCATCTCGGCCCCCAAGCCCGCGCACGGCTGTGCGTGGGCACTGTATCACCCCCGCCACCCGGGGTTGACCCCATTTTCCCCGCCCCGCTATAGTCGCCGCCCGCGACCCCCGGCACGGACGGCCGGGCCGACCTCGCCACGGACGGCTTTGATGCTCCCGCAGCCGCTCACCGACGCCTACCACGCCCTCGCCGCCGTCTGGGCCTGGCTCGGCTGGTTCCTGGCCCCGTTCGAGGTCTGGACCGGCCCGTACTTCAAGCTCGTCCACGAGTGGCTGCCCGAGCCGTTCTTCCACACACAAGCGTTCCTGTTGTTCTTCGCCGGGGTCTTCGCCCTGTACTGGGCCATCCCCCGCCGCTGGCAGCTCGCCCGCATCTGGCTCTTGGTCGTCGCCAGCTTCCACTTCTACGCCTCGTGGAGCCAGGAGCTGGCCTTCCTGGTGACCTGCACCACCCTGGCCGACTACCTGTTCGGCCGGCTGATGAACGCCTCCGGCCGGCAGTGGCTCCGCCGCTCGGTGATGCTCACCAGCATCTCCATGAACCTCGGCATCCTCTGCTACTTCAAGTACCGCGGGTTCTTCCTGAACGAGTTGCACGACGCCCTCCACCGGTTCGGCTACGACCCGGGGTACGGCAAGCTCGACCTCCTGAACGTCCTCATCCCGTTCGGCATCAGCTTCTACACGTTCGAGGCGATCTCCTACGCGGTCGATGTCTTCCGGCGGAAGATTCAGCCCGAGACGAGCCTGCCGCGATTCCTCCTGTTCATCCTGTTCTTCCCGCACCTGGTGGCCGGACCGATCGTCCGGGCCGGGGACTTCCTCCGCCAGACACGCCGGCCGAAGCGGTGGAACTGGGTGCGGGCCCAGGTCGGGGTGCAACTGTTCCTGATGGGGGTGTTCAAGAAGATGGCCATCGCCGACCGGATGGCCGTCTTCGCGGACCCGATCTTCAAGGACCCGGACCATTACAACACCGGGGCCGTCTGGATGGCGGTGCTGGCGTACTCTATCCGCATCTACTGCGACTTCTCCGGCTACTCGGACATGGCCCTCGGGCTGGCCCACCTGCTCGGGTACAAGCTGAC
>JAIEQN010001126.1 GCA_019747685.1 Gemmataceae bacterium | reverse complement strand
TCCCGGCTGCTCGGCCTGCGGTCCGCTCGACGCACCCTACATGAGGTTTCGCCGATGACTCTTCTCGTCGCCTCGCTCCTCATCGCGCCGGCCGCGGCCGACCCGCCGGCGAAAGACCCGTTCGCCCGGGACAACCTGGTCGCCTGGTGCATCGTCCCGTTCGACAAGCAGAACCGCACCCCGGCCGAGCGGGCCGAGATGATGGCCAAGCTCGGGTTCACCCAGTTCGCTTACGACTGGCGGGCCCAGCACCTGCCGACGTTCGACGCCGAGGTCGGCGAGCTGAAGAAGCGGAACATCGAGCTGACGGCCGTGTGGTTCCCGGCCAACCTCGGGCCGGAGGCCCGGCAGCTCCTGGCCGTCATCGAGAAGCACAAGCTGACGCCGCAGCTGTGGGTGACGATGGGCGACCCCCCCGGCGACGACCAGGCCGCGAAGGTGGCCGCGGCGGCGAAGACCATCCGCCCGATCGCCGAGGAAGCCGGCCGGCTCGGCTGCACCGTGGCCCTGTACAACCACGGCGGCTGGTTCGGCGAGCCGGCCAACCAGATCGCGGTCGTCGACGCCGTCGGCATGAAGAACGTCGGTATCGTGTACAACCAGCACCACGGCCACAACCACCTCGACGCCTTCCCGAAGCTGCTCGCGGCGATGAAGCCGCACCTCCTCTGCCTGAACCTGAACGGCATGGTGAAGGGCGGCGACAGGGCCGGCAAGAAGATTCTGCCGCTCGGGCAAGGCGACCTGGACGAGGGCCTCCTGAAGGCGATCCGCGACAGCGGGTACGCCGGGCCGGTCGGGATCATCGGCCACACCGACGACGACGCCGGGGAGCGGCTGGCCGACAACCTCGACGGGCTAGAATGGCTGCGGAAGAAGCTCGACGGAAAGGACCCCGGGCCGAAGCCGAAGTGCCGGACATGCAAATAGCAGCACAGGCCGGGAGGCCTGTGCCACCGGTGCTTTGGTGGCACAGGCCTCCCGGCCTGTGCTAGGCATGCCGTTCCGCCTCCGTCACCGGCCGGACGGCCATCTGCTGGGCGTCCAGCCCGCCGTCCACGGCGAACACGGACCCGGTCGAATAGCTCGCCCGGTCGGAAGCCAGGAAGACGTACCAGTGGGCCACGTCCTCGACGGTGGCGATCCGCCGGACGGGGATCTGGTCGAGCACGGCCTGCCGGCCGGCCGGGTCGGACCGCAGCCCGAAGTCGGTCAGTGGCGTCTCGACCAGCCCCGGGGCGACGGCGGCGGTCGTGAACCCGAGCGGTGCGAGTTCGACGGCCAGTTGTCGGCACAGGGCGTTCACCGCCCCCTTGCTGGCGTCGTACAGGGTGTGCAGCGGCTCCGACCGGGTGGCGTTGAGCGAAGTTGTGAACAGGATGCGGCCGCCCCGCCCCGCCGCGGCCGCCCGCCGGACCACCTCCCGGGTCAGGGCGATGGCCACCCAAACGTTCAGCCGGAAGATGAAGTCGAAGTGGTCGCGAGTGAGTTCTGTCAGCGGCGGCTCCTTGTACGTCCCGACGTTGTTCACCAGCACGTCCACCCCGCCGAGCAGGTCCCACGCCTCGGCGGTCAGCCGTTCGGGCTCGCCGTCGGCCAGGAGGTCGGCCCGGACGTACCGGGCCAGCGGGTAGTCGGACAGCAGCCGCTGCACGTCCCGGAGCTGGTCGAGCGGCCGCTCGGACGTGACGACGACCGCCGCCCCGGCCGCGGCCATCGCCCGGGCAACCCCCAGCCCGATCCCCTGGCTACTCCCGGTCACCACCGCCCGCTTGCCCTGTAGCATCGCCCCGCCCCTCGCCCGGCCGGCATCATCCGGGTAACGTAGCAATCGCCCCGCCCCGGAGTACCGCCATGCGGCCGACCGAAGCCCGCGTCCTGTACCGGCCGGAGGACGCCGCCGACCGGTTCCTCCCCGAGGGGCCGCGGCCGGTCCGGCTGGACGACCGGGACGCCTTGGTCTGGGTGAACATCCAGGCCGGGGCCGACGCCACGAGCGGGGCCCTGCACGTCCGCTTCTGGGACGAGGACGAGACCGAGACGTGGCGGCTGCCCGGGCGGCCGGGGTTCGTCCTGCCGACCGACCGGCCCGGGGTCGTGTTCGTCGGGCTGGACAAGCAGGTCGGGACGTTCGACCTCGACGCCGGGGCGTGGCGCCCGCTGGCGACCATCCCCGACGCCAACCCCCGCACGATCGTCAACGACGCCGAGGTCGTCCCCGGCGGCCGGGCGGTGGTGTTCGGGACGAAGGACGTGAAGTTCGCCGACCCGATCGCCAACCTCTACCTGTACACGCTCGATGACGACGTGGTGTCACTCCTGGCGCCGGGCCAGACCTGCTCGAACGGCAAGGTGTTCGCTCGCTACGGCGGCGAACTCGTCCTGTTCGACATCGACACGCCGACGAAGAAGGTGGTGCGGTATCGGCTCGACGTGGGCGGGCGGGTGGCCGCCCCGGACGGGGTGGCCCTCGACCTGGGCCGCGAGTCCGGCTTCCCGGACGGGATGCGGGACGGCGGCGATGGCACCGTCGTCGTCGCCTTCTACAACCCGGACCCGGTCCCCCACGGCCGGGCCGTCCGGTTCGACCTGACCTCCGGCCGGCCCGTCGCCGAATGGCAGACGCCCGGCTCGCCGCGGGTGACGTGCCCGTGCCTGGTCGAACGCCCGGACGGCGTCAAGCTGGTGCTGACGACGGCCACCGAGGGGATGCCGGAGGACCAGGAGGACGACTGCCCGGAGGCCGGCAGCCTGTTCGAGGCCGACGCCGGGGTGAGCGTCTGCCCGCCGCAGGAGGTCGTTCGGTTCGCCCCGTAGGGGACCGCCCGTCGAAGGCCCGGCGGCAACTAATGTGGACAGGTGGCGAGTAAAGTGATAAATTGTACAGTTAGTCCCGTAGGGGACGGTCTCGGGAGTGAGAGCCGGGAGCATGACAGGGTACGGGCGTGCCTGGTTTGGGCTGGAAGTATCGGCGGAGAAAGGGGTTCTGGCGTGAATCGGGTGCGAGCATGGCGGTCAAGCGGTACTGCTGTCAGGGCGAAAACGAGCGGAACATGAAGCTGGATAGGTAGTTGTACTGGAGCCCTGGTGACGGTGAAAAACAAGGGGGGGAGGGGGGTGGAATCCGGCGAATTGGGCAGTCTGTGACGCAACCATCATCTCGTTAGGGGCTTCCGATGCGATTCATCGCCTTGCTGCTTGTACCGGTCATGACCGACTCTGTGTCGGCGGACCCACCGCAGTACCGGGTGTTGGCCCAGGACAAGGGGCACGTCGCCCTGGTCGGGGCGGACGGCAGGGTCGAGTGGGAGGTGCCGTGCAAGCACAACTCACACGACATCCACTACCTGCCGAGCGGCAACTTCCTCCTCCACACCGGCCCGGCGACGGTGGTGGAGATGACGCCGCAGAAGGAAGTGGTCTGGAAGTACGAGGCGAAGCCGACCCCGGCCAACGAAGGGCGGGTCGAGGTCCACGCCTTCCAGCGGCTGGCCGACGGCAACACGATGGTGGCCGAGAGTGGCAACCGCCGGATCGTCGAGGTGGACAAGGACGGGAAGGTGGTCAAGGAGGTGCCGCTGACCGTCAAGAACCCGGACCCGCACCGGGACACCCGCATGGTCCGGAAGCTCGCCACCGGGAACTACCTGGTCTGTCACGAGGGCGACGGCTGCGTCCGCGAGTACGACGGGTCCGGCAAGGTGGTGTGGGAGTACGCCCTGAGCCTGGGCGACCGCAAGCCGGCTCCGGGCCACGGCCCCGCGGCCTACGGGGTGGCCGTCTACGGGGCCATCCGGCTGCCGAACGGGAACACCGTCATCGCCGGCGGCAATAACCACCGGGTCATCGAGGTGGACAAGTCGGGCAAGGTGGTCTGGGGCATCGACCAGAAGGAACTGCCGGGGATCACCCTGGCCTGGGTGGCGACCCTCCACGCGCTGCCCAACGGCAACCTGATAGTCGGCAACTGCCACGCCGGGCCGGACAACCCGCAGATCTTCGAGGTGACGCGGGACAAGAAGGTGGTCTGGCAGTTCAAGAACCACGAGGTGTTCGGCAACGACTTGGCCGCGGCCCAGGTCCTCGACATCGACGGCGTCATCCGTTAGGCGGTGTGCCGCGGGCGGAACAGCCGCCAGCCCCGGGCCGGCCGTTCCTCGTCGCCCTCGTGCGGCTCGTGCCGTTCCTTCTTCCGCTTCTTGTTGTCGGCCGTGGCTTGGTCCTCGTCGTCGGCGCCCCGCTTCGGGGCGGTCAAGGCCTGGATCACCACCCCGAGGGCGGCCGCCCCGATCACCCCGCCGTCGAGCAGGCCGCTACGGCCGGCCGCCCACGCCACCGGGTCGGGTACGAACAGGAGGACCGCTGAATATCCCGCGATGAGGGCGCCGGCGAGGCTGGTCAGGAGCATCAGCCAGAGGCGGTAGAGCAGGACGCCGAGCAGCCCGCCGCCGAGGAACACGGCCCACAGCTCCTGGGCCTGCGGGAGCAGCCACCGGGCCAACAGCCAGGCCCCGGCTCCGCCGGCGACGAACGCCCCCACCCGGGCCAGCTCCAGGGCCAGCACCCCGGCCGCGACCGCCACCAGCACCCCGACCGCCACCACCTGCCCGCCGCCGGCCCGGCCGGCGCTCAGCCCGGCCAGCCCGGCCGCCAGCGTCACCCCGGCCACCACCCAGAACCGGTGCCACCGCCAGCCGAACAGCCATAGCCCGACGCCCAGGGCCACGGCCGTGCCCAGCAGCGCCTTGCTCAGCCCCTGGGCCTCGGCCAGGATGTCCGGGGCGATCAGGTTCATGGGCGGTCGATCTCGGGGCACCGGCATCTTGCCGGTGTGCGAACACCACCCGTCATGATCGGCCGCCGACGGCCTGGACATGAACCGTTCTCCGCCGCGGGCCGTCGAACTCGCAGAAGTAGACCCCCTGCCAGGTCCCGAGGACGAGGTCGCCGCCCTCGACCGGCACCGTCACCGACGGCCCGACCAGGCTGCTCTTGATGTGGGCATCGCTGTTCCCCTCGGCGTGCCGGAACCCGGCCACCTCCTTCGGGACGTGGTGGTTCAGCCAGAGGAGCATGTCGTGAACGACATCCGGGTCGGCGTTCTCCTGGATCGTGACCGCGGCGGTGGTGTGCGGGCTGTAGACAACGCACAGGCCGTCCCGCAGGCCGGCGCCGTTCACGGCCCGGCGGACCTCGGCCGTGACCTCCACGAACTCCGTCCGGCGAGTTGTCCGTACCTCGAACGACGGCATTGGTGGCCCTCCGCATCAGCCCGGCACAGGCAGAATGGCTGTGCCACCAGGACCGTTGGGCGTATTCTAACCGGGTCCGGGATGACCTCGGAGGAGCCGTCATGGTGCGGTCGGTCGTCGGGCTGGTGGTGGTGGCGGGGTTCGCCGCGTCGGTCGCGGGCCAGGACAACGCGGCCGACGTGGTCAAGAAGGCGGTCGCCGCCCACGGCGGGGCCGACGCCCTGAAGAAGTACCCGGCCGGCACGTCCAAGCTGGTCGGCAAGGTGTTCGCCCCGGCCGGCGAACTCGGGTTTACCGGCGACTTGGCGTTCGCCACCCCCGGCAAGGTCCGGCTGGTCATGGCCATCGCCGTCGGGGACCAGAAGGTCGAGGTCGTCCAGGTGGTGAACGGCGACAAGGCCAAGCAGACCGAGAACGGCAAGCCGACCGACCTGTCCCAGCCCGTCCGGGACGAGCTGAAGGAGTCGGCCCTGATCCACGAGCTGTCGCTGCTCGTCCCGCTGCTCGACGCGACCAAGTACACCCTGGCGGCCGAGAAGGACGCCGCCTTGGAGGGCAAGGACTGTGCGGTCGTGCTGGTCACGGCGAAGGGGCTGAAGGACACCCGGCTGTACTTCGACAAGGGGACCGGCCTCTTGGCCGGGATGCGGCGGAAGGGCCTCGGGCCGGACCAGAAGCCGGTGGACGAGCTGACCACCTTCGGCGACTACAAGGCCGTTGAGGGGGTGAAGGTGCCGATGCAGTCGAAGGTGACGCATGACGGCAAGCCGTTCCTGGCGGTCACCGTGGCCGAGTACAAGCCGGCCGAGAGGCTGGACGACAAGCTGTTCGCCGTCGAGTGAGGTGCGGGGTGCCGCCGCTGGTGTTCGTGGTCGATCGGCGGGAGGCCGGGAAGACCCTGGCCGCCGTCTTGAAGGCCCGGTACGGGCTGAGCTGGTCGCGGGCCAGGCGGCTGGTCGAGGGGCGGCACGTCCGCATCGGTCAGCACGTCGAGACGGACGTGGCCCGGCGGCTCAAGCCCGGCAAGCAGGTGTGGCTGGCACCCGGCGCGATCGAGATCAGAAGAGGAGGGGAGGAAAAGAGGGGAGGGGGAGAGAAGGCGGACGGACAGCCGGCCCCGAAGGGGCAGCAGCCGAAGCCGGCGGCCGAGGCCAAGCCCCGGCGGCCCGAGCCGAGGTGGGACATCGAACTGGTCTACACCGACGACCACGTCGTCGTGGTGAACAAGCCGGCCGGGCTGACCACCATGCGGCACGCCAAGGAGGCGGCCGAGTTCGGCGAGCGCGGCCAGCGCTACCTGACCAAGACCCTCGGCGGCCTGCTACCCGGGCTGCTCGGGGCGCCGAACCGGCCGGTGTTCGCCGTCCACCGGCTCGACCGCGACACGTCCGGGCTGGTCGTCTTCGCCCGCACCCCGGCCGCCGCCGAGCACCTGACCAAGCAGTTCAAGAAGCACTCGGCCGAGCGGCGGTACGTCGCCCTGACCCGCGGCGTCCCCGAGCCGGGCCGGGTCGAGTCGGTCCTGGTGCCGGACCGGGGCGACGGCCGCCGCGGCTCGACCCGTAAGACCAACCCGCCCGACGGCAAGCGGGCTGTCACCCACGTCAAGGTGCTGGAGGAGATGGGCGACTCCGCTGCCGTCGAGTGTCGGCTGGAGACCGGCCGGACGCACCAGGTCCGCATCCACCTCGGCGAGTTGGGGACGCCCTTGTGCGGCGAGCCGGTCTACGACCGGGCGATCAACCGCAAGCCGGTGCCGGACGGGAGCGGGGCGGCCCGGCCGATGCTCCACGCCGCCCGGCTCGGGTTCGTCCACCCCGAAACCGGTGAGCCGATGAGCTGGGAGGCCAAGCCGCCCGCCGACTTCGCCTCCGTGTGGGCGAAGCTCCGGCCAGTGCCGCCGGGGTAGGCCACCCACCCCGGTCGGCCGGTCCAGCATGACCGGGGCATCATCGGTTCTCATTGGTTTGGTTCGGCAACCCGCACACCCCGCGGCCGAACCAATAAAATTCGTCGGATCGACGATGGGCGGTACGACGGCCGAGCCCTAACGAACGGCTTACGCCATCGCGGGTTACGCCACCGCGGCCGGCTCAACGGCTTCGTCCGGGTCGAACGCCCGGGCTGGCTCAGCGGTCATCTCCGGCTGAGACGGAACTACCTGCTGCGGCACCGGCTTGAGCCGCCCGGCCAGGACCAGCGACACCGCCGCCGTCCCGGCCGCGATCCAGCCTACGATCGGGAAGCCGGTCAGAGTACCGTCCGGCCCCTTGGTGATGATCGCCCCGGCGATGGTCGGGGCCAGCCCGGTCGCCAGATGCTGGACGGCCGTGTTGAGGCTCATGAACGCCCCGCGGACCCGAGGGGCGGCCGCCCCGAGCATCATCGCGTGGGCCGGCACCATCCGCCCGGCCGCCGCCACCATGAACCCACCCACCGCCGCCGCGGCGACCCACAGCGGCACCGGCGGCAGGTAGCTGAGGACTACGGCCAGCACCAGCGCCGCCGCCCCCAACACCCGGAACAGCGGCAGCCGCGGCACCCGGTCGGCCAGCCGGCCGACGACGTTCGTGCCGAGGAGGGTGAGCAGGCCGGCCACCAAGTAAATGTTGGCCAGTTGGCCCTCGTGCCAATCGTTCTTCGACGCCAGCACCGGGGCCACGAACGACGCCACCGTGAAGGTCCCGAGGACCAGGAAGAACGAGAAAGCGAAGCCCCACAGGTGGTTCGGCTCGCGGGCCACGGCCGCGAACTCGGCCAGCGGGTCGCGGCGGGGGGCCGCCAGGTGCCCCCGGACCGGCGGCAGCCGCACCCACCCGACCAGCCAGACGAGACCGCTCAGGCCGGCCAAGGCCACGAACGGCGCCCCCCACCCCTGCCACTTCGCCAGCCACAGCCCGAGCGGCAGCCCGGCGATCGACGCGACCGCGAACGACGACACCACCGCCCCGGTCGCCCGGCCTCGCTTTTCGGGCGGGAACACGTCGCCGATGACGGCCATCAGTGCCACGGCCGCCGTCCCGCCGAACACCCCGGCCAGGGTGCGGGAGACGAGCAGCAGCTCGTAACTCGTGGCCAGGCCGCAGAATAGGGTGCTGAGGCCGAACCCGGCGTACATGGTCAGCAAGACCTGCCGCCGGTCGAACCGGTCCATCACGAAGCTAGCGAGGAGGCTCGCGAGGCCGGCCGCCCAGGCGTAGGCCGCGACGACCGACCCGAACTGCCCGGGTGTGATTTCCAGCTCGCCCATCAGCCGGTCGCCCAGCGGCATGATGATGACGAAGTCCACCATGTGGGTGAACTGGACCGCCACCAGGACGAGGAGCAAGGCCCATTCGGGGCGGGTCAGTCGTGGGGAAGGTCGTCGGGAGCCGAGTTCCGGCATCATCATCTCCGAATCGGGCGGCCTAACGGACCGGGTGTATACCACCCACCGGCGGCGGGTTAACACCCCAGAACACGTCAGGGAGTGGCAATCCGGCTGCCGGGTTCACCGGCCCGGCCAATTTCGTCCGCCCCGTGGAACTTCCCCCGGCCGGGCGCGTCTGATGGGAAGACGGCCCGCCCGCCCGCCGCCCCAACCGGTTGCCCGGGCCGTACTTTTGCGGTATATTCGCACCAGCGCCCCCGCCGGCCCGTCCGCCCGCCGGCAACCCTGGAGTCTCTGCCCATGTTCGGGACTTCCGACCGCCGGCACTTCCTCACCCATGCCGCCGCCGGGGCTGCCGTCGGGCTGCCCGGGCTGTCGTTCCTGACCGGCCTGCGGGCCCACGCCGCCGACCTGAAGAAGAAGCAGAAGAGCCTCATCATCCTGTGGATGAGCGGCGGGCCGACGACCATCGACCTGTGGGACATGAAGCCGGGGACCACCAACGGCGGGGAACACCGGCCGAAACCGACCGCCGCCAGTGGCGTGTTGATCTCCGAGTACCTGCCCAAGGTCGCCGCCCAGTTCAAGAACCTGTCGATCATCCGGTCGCTCAGCACCACCGAGGGCGACCACGCCCGCGGGACGTACCTGCTCAACCACGGCCGGTCACCCAACCCCCTGACCGCCTTCCCGGCCCTCGGGTCGGTCCTGGCCTACTACCAGGCCCAGGACGAGGAGGCGATGAAGAACGCCGACCTGCCGGCGTTCATCTCGGTCGGCGGGACCCGCGGCGAGCCGGGCTTCCTCGGCATGAAGTACGCCCCGTTCACGGTCCAGAACGCCGGCCAGCCGCCGGAGAACGTTTCGGCCCCGGTGAACGACGCCCGGCTGCTCAACCGGACGGCCGCGTTCAACGCCCTCGAGGGCGGGTTGATCCAGACCGTCCCCGGGCCGGCCGGGAAGGGCACCCGGCCGCTGATGGACGCCGCCCTGGCCCACAAGGACGTGTACGAGAAGGCCCTCAGCATGGTCGTCTCGACCCGCAAGGACGTGTTCAACCTGGACAAGGAACTCGACGGCAAGCCGATCGACCCGAAGCTGAAGGAGGAGTACGGGGCGACCGGGGCGGGGAACAGCGGGTTCGGCCGGGCGGCACTCCTGGCCCGCAAGCTGGTCGAGGCCGGGACCGCCTGCGTCCAGATCGAGCTGGGCGGGTGGGACATGCACAACAACATCTTCCCGCAGCTCGCCAACCAGCGGCTGCCGGTGCTGGACAAGGCCATGGGCACCCTGGTCAAGGACCTCGACCAGCGGGGCAGGCTGAAGGACACGGTCATCGTCTGGATGGGCGACTTCGGCCGGACCCCGCGGATCAACCAGAACGCCGGCCGCGACCACTACCCGGCCGCCTGGAGCGTGGTCGTCGGCGGGGGGAACATCAGGGGCGGGGTTGCCTACGGCTCGACCACCGACGACGGGATGCAGGTGAAGGACAAAAGGGTCGGCGTGCTCGACCTGTATGGGACCGTCTACAAGGGCCTCGGGATCGACCCGACCCCGGAGGCGGTGGCGTCGGTCCGGGACAACCTCGGCCGGCCGTACTACGTCGCGGGGGACAAGCCGGACGCCCCGCGCAAGGTGCTCGAGGACTTGTGGATCAAGGACTTGGTCGGGTGAGGCGGCCTTCCAGGCGAGCGGGGGGGGGGGGGGCCCGCCAGGGGGGGGGCACACTGGGGGGGGAGCCCCCCCCCCGCCCAAAATAAAAAAACCACACGCAGGCC
>JAIEQN010000550.1 GCA_019747685.1 Gemmataceae bacterium | reverse complement strand
CACCGGGCGCCGGCGGCAGGCGCGATCCAGCCGCGCCGGCGGGCGCGACGGGCGCATCAGGCGCCCCCGGCCGACGGACGGGATGGCTTGAGCGGAAAAGGCGTGAAGTCGTGGCGGCCATCGGCCCGGCCGATCGGATCGGTTGGCGGCCCGACGCCGACGATCACGCGGCCGGCCTACAATAGCCCCCGGTCGAGACCGATCCCCCGTCCGCCGGAGACAACGCGATGCCGCACACCCTGCCCCCGCTGCCGTACCCGACGAACGCCCTGGAGCCGCACATCGACGCCAAGACGATGGAAATCCACCACGGCAAGCACCACAAGGCCTACGTCGACAACCTGAACAAGGCCCTCGAATCGGCCCCGGACCTGGCCAACCTGTCGATCGAGGAGCTGCTCCGGCAGGTCAAGGCGAAGGCCCCGGACGCGGTCAAGCAGGCGATCATCAACAACGGCGGCGGCCACCACAACCACGCCCTGTTCTGGGAGGTCATGGGGCCGGGCGGCGGGGGCGAGCCGACCGGGGCCGTCGCCGACGCCGTCAAGGCCGCGTTCGGAGACTTCGCCGCCATGAAGGCCAAGGTGAAGGAGAACGGGACCGGCCAGTTCGGCAGCGGCTGGACCTGGATCGTCTGGAACCCGACGGCCGGGAAGCTCGAAGCCGTCAAGCGGCCGAACCAGGACAGCCCGCTGATGGACGGCCTCGTCCCGGTCCTCGGCATCGACGTGTGGGAGCACGCCTACTACCTGAACTACCAGAACCGCCGGCCGGACTACCTCGACGCCTGGTGGAACACGGTCAACTGGAAGGCGGTCGAGCAGAAGCTGGCCGCCGCCCGGGCGGGCAAGTAAGGCCGTGGGGCCGGCTGTGTCGGCCACCGGTCCCGCGGCCGGCCCTACGGCCCGAGCGGCGACGCCTGGCCGGGCCGCAGGAAGGTGATGGCCAGGGCCGGCCGCTTGCCCCGGGCCGGCTTGGTCAGCGTCCGCGGCGGCGCGGCCAGCTCGACCGAGTCGTCCAGTACTTCGCCCCGGGCTTCCACCACCGTCATCGCCTCGTGAAGACTCGATCGGGCCGGCGCCGGGACGGCCGCCGGCTCGCCGGCGTCGAGCGGGGGCGGGGCCTCGGCCGGCGGCTGTGGGGCGGGCTCGGGGTCCAACGACAGGACGAGCCCGACCGGTTCGGCCGGCGGGGCCGGTTCCGGGTCGGCGGGCGGCCGGCCCAGGTCCAGGTTCAGGTCCGGTTCGATCGACGGCAGGACGAAGACCGACCCCGGCTCGTCCCCCGGCGGAACGAATACCACCTCCGCGGGCGGGTCGTCCGGCGGGAGGACGAAGACCGGGGCGGGTTCCGGCTCCGGCGGGCGGACCACCACCGGGGCGACCACCACCGCCGGCCGGCTCGGGGCGGGTGCCGCGGGCCGGGCGAGCGGGGGGCGTAAGCCCCCCGTTTCTTGTGGCACCGGCGTCCCGCCGGTGGATCGCGGTAGGTGCTCACGCCCCCCGTCCTTCTCGGGCGGGGCCGGCGGCGGGCGGTGTTCCCCGCTCAGCGGGGCGCGGGCCGCGACCGGGGCGTTCGGGAACTCGGCCGCCTCGACCACCTCGGCCTCGACCGGGGCCCGGGACTCACGCCAGGCCGCCGCGATCCGCTCCTGCAACTCCAGGATGCCGCCCAGGCTCTTGAAGTGCAGCCGCCGGCACCGCTGCTTGACCGTGTCCAACTGGGTCAGCAGCTTCCCCACCCACGTCCCCTTGACGTAAGTTTCCGGCAGCTCCGGCACCAGCTTCTCCTCCAGAATGAAGTCGGCCAGCCGCTCCCCCTCCTCGAAGTTCCGCATCGCCGGCAGGTTCACCTCCCGGGCGTCCTGGAGCACCTTCTTGAGCGCCCGCCGGGCCTCCCGCAGCACCTGCATCACCTCGGCCAGCAGGTCCGGGTGGACCTGGTCCGGCGGGATGTTGAACAGGTGGCTGGCGAAGGCGTGCGACTTCTCCTGGTGGAACCGGGCCTCCCGGAACATCCGCTGGACCTCCTGCTGGAACCGGTACCGGTCGGCCAGCTCGGTCCGCCACGCCGGGTTGACCGCCGCGGCCGCCTGGACGTGCACCAGGTACGACCGCCGGTCGAGCGCCTGGAACCACTCCCACGCCTTGTCGCTCTCCTCGGCCAGCTTCTTCAGCTTCCGCTTCAGCCGGGGGGTCTTGCGGCCGGGGGTGTTCTCCAGGGCGGCCCGGTCCTTTTGCAGCTCGGCGTACTCCTCGGCCCGGCCCTTCGCCCCGGCGAACAAGGTGTCGGACACCTTGTCGATCCGGTCCGGGCCCCACGCCGAGGTCCGCACCTGCTCGTCCAGCTCGTCCAGGTCGCCCGACTCGATCACCCGGTCGTCGTACACCCCCTGGTACTTCGGGTCGTAGGTCGTGTCGGCGTGCTCGGCGTCGATGTACTCCTGCACCTTCTCGGGCTCGGCCAGGTCGGCGTCCCGCTTCATCTTGAACACCTGCCGGTACAGCTTGTACGTCACCCGCTCCCGCAGCTCGGCGGCGTCGGTGAACAGTACCCACGGCGGCCGGCCGTCCACCACCCCCGGGACGTACTGCTCCTTGGCGTTCGCCTCCGTCTCGTGGGCCGGCGGGTGGGTCCGCCGCATCTCGGGAATTTCGTCGTGCTCGACCTCCTCCTCGTCCGGGTCGAAGATGCGGACCTCCGGCCCGGCCTTGTCCGGCCGGACCCCCAGGGTCGGGGCCTTCCGCAGCCGGCGGACGATCGGCTCGGCCTTCTCCTGGTGGTAGAACAGGTCCCGGGTGTGCAGCCGGTGGTCCATCGCCACCGACAGGTCGTTCAGGGCCTGGGTCAGGCAGACCTGGCCGAACCGCAGCCGCATCAGGCTCAGGGGGACGGCCTCGCTCCCGGCCGCCGCGACGGCCACCAGGTCGGCGTGGAACTCCTGCTCGCGGCTGACCACCAGCCGCTGCAGGGTGATGGCCCGGAACGCCCACTCCAGCCCCTTCCGCCCGACCCAGAGCATCCCGCCGATGCCCAGCCCGACGAGCGAGATCGCCCCGTCCTGCCGCTTGGCCCAGTTGACCGCCCGGTCGAACCAGTCCTCGCCCTCGACCAGGTCGATGATGATCCGGTAGGCGACGTAGGTGTAGCTACCGGCGGTGGCCGACTGGCCGAAGTGCCCGAATTCGTGGGCCATCACCGACTTGAACTCGGACAGGTTGCAGGAGTTGACCAGCCCGAGGCCGATCAGCAGGTCCTTCTTCGGCTGCACGAACAGGTTGACCAGCGAGGTCCGGGGCATGACCGCGGCGTTCACGTCCGGCGAGACGAAGACGCGGTTCGGTTCCGGCGCCCCGAGTTCGTCGCACAGCTTGTGGATGAAGTCGAACAGGACCGGCTGGTCTTCTTCCGTCACCTCGACGTGCAGGGTCTTGTCCTCCGGGTGCCGCTTGAAGAAGCCCTTGACCAGGAACAGGAAGAAGAGGCCGGACAGGGCCATGCCGACGAACTTGACGGCCGGGAGGTGGCCGACGGTGACCACGCAGTAGACCCCGACCAAGGCGGTGAGCAGGACCAGCCCGAGGTAGAACAGCAGGAACACCCACAGCCCGGCCAAGAGCAGGTTCTGCTGGGCCTTGTACGACGGCGGGTAGTCGGTCAGGCCCTCCGGCAGGTCGGCCGGGTCGGGGCTGGGCGGGTACGGGATCGTCGCGGGGGCGGCCATGCGGACCTCGCCGGGCGGGGCGGTGCTACCCCCATGACGATGGCGGACGGCCCCGGCCGCGTCAAGCCTCCAGTTCGGGAGCCACAGGCCGGGAGGCCTGTGCCACCAAGTTACTTCCTGGTGGCACAGGCCTCCCGGCCTGTGCTCTTGAGCCAGCCCTGGTGATTCCGGCCGGCCAAGGCGGTATCATCGGGGGGAGGCCGGGACCGCCCGGCCGGGGAGGACAGCCGATGACGACCAACTTCGAGGGCAAGCCGATCCTCGACGAGGACGAGCTGAAGGCCGAGTTCGTGGCCCTGTTCCCGCACGGGTGGGCCGGCCCGGACGTGCTGGCCGAACTCGCCCCCGAGGGCTGGGCGGCGTCGCCGCTGGTGGCGGTGTTCCACCCGTCGGTGGACCAGGTGTACGAGGAGTCGGTGCGGATGCACCGGAACCTGGCCACCTCCCCGCTCCGCCGCCCGGACGCCCCGCCCCCGCCGCCGGAGCCGACCCGGGAGGAGATCGAGGCCGAATACCAGCCCACCCCGGTCGCCCCGGAGCGGGAGTGTCAGGAACTCGTCGGCCTGTGCCTGTGGGACATCTTCAGCGACAACCACGAGGTCTTCGCCGAGGACGGCCGGCTGCTCGACCTGGGGTCGATGCGGGCCAGCGGCGGGTTCCTGGCCGAGGTGCTCAACGCCCAGGGCGGGCCGCCGCCGCTGCCCCGGCCGGAACTGCCGGCCGAGTTCAACAAGATGTTCGAGGCCCCGCCGGACGCCAGCCCGCAGATGCTGGAGATGGTGGCCCAGATGCGGAAGGAGATGATCGGGGACGGCGGGTACACGTACCTGGACTTCTACCTGGGGCCGCGGATGATGGCCGACCGGGCGGACCTGGTGCCGGTGTACGCCATGATCTTCCGCCGGCTGCGGGCGCGGGGGATGGACTGGGTGTACCACTTCCCGCGGCTGTCGCTGGTGGACTTCCGGCCGCTGAAAAAGCAGATGGACGAGCAGGAGCGGCTGAAGAAGGGCGAGCCGGAGTTCGCCGGGTACGACCCGGAGGCGGCGATGGCGGAGGAGGAGGCGGACCGGAAGAAGGACGAGGAGTTAGCCGAGATGCGGGCGTCGTTGGACGAGGGGCACCGAGAGGCGGTGGCGGCGGCCCGGGAGGAGGAGCCGCCGGCGGTCGTCCGGGCCTACCAGGCCGTCTACGGCGACTTCCCCGAGGGCTGGCCGCCGGAGGCGTGAGGCAGCCGGCTTCACGCCGCACCCGGGCCGGCGATGCCGAACGCCACGATTACCGAACAAAGTGGCCGATAATCCAGATAGACACGAGTCCGACCGCGGCGGCCGGTCCAATCCGCGGCGGGAGCATCCGAATAACCAAGTGGAGGCCGACCAACTCACACCGGAGGATGTGGCCGTGCGAATTGTTGTCACGTCTATCGCCTGCTTCCTGCTCACTGGCCTCGCCGCCGCGCAAGGCCCGGAACAGCAACCCCGAGGCCAAGAAGAGCCCGTCCACCTGGCTCAAGGTCCTGGCCTCGCCGCCGGGCAAGGCCCGGAGCAGCAGCCGGCCAAACCCGCCGACAGCGGCCCGCCTCAAGTTCGCCAGGAACCTGCAAGCAACCCGATCCCCTACTGGTGGGCGCAGCCGGTCGCCACGTTCGTCACTGGCATCGCCGCGGTTTGGATCGCGTTCTCGGTGTACCGCCTCCAAACCCGCCAGAGGGAGAAGGACGAGGAAGTCAAGCAGGCCCAGAAGGAGTCCGATTGGCAGGATAGCTTCCGAAAACTCCACGAGAAGTTCTGGTCAACCGACCGGGATTTCCAGATCGTCCGGAGGTGGATCGCCTGTGACGCGGCGTATGCCCGGGTGAAGCCGATTCTGGCGAAACGCATCGCGGATGAGCCGCTGGAGCCGAAGGAGTACGACGCGATCGAGAAGATCGACCGGTTCTGCGCGATCATGCTTCGCGTCAAGCAAGTCAACGCCGCCGCTCCGAAGCTGGACGACCTGACCGCCTGGGAGATGAAGTCGTATTTTGACTGGTGGTTCGGCCGCATGCAGAAGGAGTACAGCCAGAAACCCGAGAAGGAACGGAAGGAGTTCTGGCAGTACGTCCAGATGCACTGGGATCGGCTGACGACTCCCTGACGACCGGGGCGGAGCGGTGCAGCCAACGTTACTCGGCGTCCCGTATGACAACAGCTCGTCACACCTCCGGGGGTCGGCGGACGCGCCGCCCCTCATTCGGAAGGCGTTGTGGTGTTCGGCCGGCAATTCCTGGTGCGAAGCGGGGATCGACCTTCGGGGCCAGCTCGGTGATTCGGGCGACTTGTCCATTCTCCCGCACGCGCACCCACGGAGTGTTATCGAGTCGTCCGTCGCTGCCCTGCTCGGGCAAGGCTCACGCCCGATCATCTTGGGCGGGGACCACTCGATCACCTACCCCGTGGTTCGGGCCTTCTACCGCGCCCGGCCCACGTTCGACATTCTGCACATCGACGCCCACCCCGACCTGTACGAGGAGTTCGGAGGCGATAGATATTCGCACGCCTGTCCGTTCGCCCGCATCATGGAGGAGGGTCTGGTCGGCCGGCTCGTGCAGGTCGGCATCCGGACCATGAACGGGCATCAGCGGCAACAGGCCGAGCGATACGGTGTCTCCGTCATCTCCATGGGGGAGTGGTTTCGGGGCACGCGGTTCGAGCTTCGCCAGCCGGTATACCTGTCCATCGATCTCGACGCGCTGGACCCGGCATTCGCCCCCGGTGTCTCACACCGCGAGCCGGGTGGGTTGTCCGTCCGCGAAGTGATCGACATCATTCAGGGATTGGCCGTGCCGGTAATCGGGGCTGACATAGTCGAATACAACCCGCAGCAGGACTCGTCCGGCATCACTGCCCTTGTTGCCGCAAAACTCGTCAAGGAGGTAGCTGGGAAGATGGTATCTGGCGGTTCGGGCGTGCGAGGGTAAGACACGCCGAACCGTGCGCTGCATCTGACCCGGCCCGCGACATCGGTTTCTGGGGGTTCGTAGCTCCCCCACCCGGCCTCGGCTGCTGGGCTTCAAATGTCGTCCCCGTGGTCCTCGCCGTCGGGCGGGTCGGTGACCGGCGGGAACAGGCCGGCCATCGGGACCGAGAAGCCGGGCAGCACGTCGCCGGCGTCGAGGGTGTCGGCCGCGGTGAACACCCGGGTCGGCCCGCCGCCCGCGGCGTAGGCGTGCAACTCCCTCAGCCGTGGGTAAACCAGCCAGACCAGCTCGGCCCCGGCTCGTAGGTATTCCCGGGCCTTGGCGACCAGGGCCTCGGCCTCGTTCGACGGGCTGGCCACCTCGACCGCCAGGTTGGGCACCACCCCGACCACGTCGCCCGTGGGCGGCAGCGGCCGGTCCTCCGCCCACCGGTCGAAGGTGATGAAGGTGACATCCGGCTCCCGCTTCCGCCCCGGGTCCCGCCGGGTCGGCAGGCCGAACAGCATGTCGTTCCGGGGGCGACCGCGGCCCGACGATAGGCCGTAGGCGGATAGCCGGTCCCGGATGCGGTTGGCGACTTCGCAGGCGAGCCAACTCATCGGCGGCTTCTCCACGATCTCGCCGTTCACCACCTCGTAGCGGTCCGGCAGGGGGACATCGGTCGTCGGGTCGTCGAGTACGGTCGCCATGTCGGTCCTCCCGCCGTCAGTTTACCGCCCGCCGGCCCCGCCGATCAGCCCGTCCATCGGGCTGCTGGCGTTGGCATACAGCTTCCGCGGGATGCGGCCGCCGAGGTACGCCAGCCGGCCGGCCTCGCACGCCCACCGCATCGCCCAGGCCATCCGCTCCGGGTCGGCCGCCGACGCGATCGCCGTATTCAAGAGCACCCCGTCACACCCCAGCTCCATCGCCACCGCCACGTCGCTGGCCGTCCCGACCCCGGCGTCCACGATCACCGGGTAGTCCGGGTCGCCGTCCTTCAGGTACTCCAGGATGATCCGGATGTTGGTCGGGTTCTGGATGCCCTGGCCGCTGCCGATCGGGCTGCCGGCCGGCATCACGCTCACCGCCCCGGCCGCCTTCAGCCGCCGGGCCAGGATCGGGTCGTCGGTCGTGTACACGAGGACCTGGAAGCCCTCGTTCACCAGTTGCTCGGTCGCCTTCAAGGTGTCGATCGGGTCCGGCAAGAGCGTCTTCTTGTCCCCGAGGCATTCGAGCTTGACCCAGTTCGCCCCGGGGTTGCCGAGGTTGCCCAGGAGTTCGCGGGCGAGCCGGGCGTGGCGGACCGCGTCCTCGGCCGAGAAGCACCCGGCCGTGTTCGGCAGGATAGTCAGCTTCCCCAGGTCCAAGAAGTCGAGCAGGCTGCGGCCCTGGGCGTCGACCAGCCGCTCCCGGCGGACGGCCACCGTCGTCACCTCGCACCCGCTGGCGATCATGCACCGCCGCATCAGGTCGTGGGACGTGTACTTCCCCGTTCCGGTGAACAGCCGGCTGGTGAAGGTGAACGACCCGACCTTCAGCGGCTTGTCGGCCGGCGGGGCGGGGTCCGGCTCGCCGCCGCCGACGAGGGTGACGATCTCGACCGCGTCGCCGTCGCGGAGGGCGTGGCCGGCGTGGGCGGCCCGGGGGACCACATCCCGGTTCACCTCGATGGCCAGCTTGGCCGGGTCCTTACCGAGTGCCCGGAGCAGGTCGGCGACGGTGCAGGGGTCGGGGGCCGGCCGGGGCTCCCCGTTCACGGTGATGGTCATCGTCTCGTCCTGGCGGGCGGGGGGCGTGGGCCCTTGTTTCTCCCCATCAAGATACCGGGTTCGGGTATAGTGGGGGTGTCCCGGAGGGCCGACGATGGCGACGAATCCGATCCCGCTCAACGTCCCGCTGCCGGACATCCTCGAAGAGGTGGACGGCGAGTACCGGGTGAAGGGCCACCGGATCAGCCTGTTCCACATCGTCTCCTCGTACAACGAGCGGTGGATCGGGCCGCACGGGATGGTGTTCCATTACCCGACGTTGTCGCTGTACGAGATCGAGAAGGTGTTCGAGTTCTACCACGCCAACGAGGCGGCGGTAAACGACTTCGCCCGGCGGTACCGGGCCGAACTCACCCGGATCGAGGCCGCCACCCCGCGGGGGCCGTCCCGGGCCGAGCTGCTGGCCCGGATGGACGAGCGGACCCGGGCCCGGTTCCTCGCGGCCGACCCGGGGTGACGCCCGATGCCCCTCGCCTTCGTGCTCGACGAACACCTCCGCGGCGACCTGGGGGCCGCGATCCGGACCCACAACCAGGCCGGCGGGCTGCCGATCGACGCCGTCTGCGTCGGCGACCCGCCCGACCTGCCACTCGGGTCGAAGGACCCGGCCATCCTCCTGTGGGCCGAGGCCCGCGGCCGCATCGTCGTCAGCCGGGACTTCCGGACCATGCCCGGCCACCTGCTCGACCACCTCGCGGCCGGCCGGCGGTCGCCGGGGGTGGCCCTGCTGCGGCCGTCCGCCTGGATCACGGAGGTCGTCGCGTACCTGGAGGTTGTCGCCCACGCGGCCGAGGCGTACGAGTTCGCCGACGCCGTCCGGGTGATCCCGGAAGCCTGACCCGGTTCCCCCCCGCCGGCCGGGCGGTACAACAGCCCGATGCCGCCCCCGCCGGTCCCGCCGATGAGCCCCGCCGCCGACCCGACGGCCACCTTCCTCGCCGCCCTCAAGGCGGCCGGCCTGCTGACCACCGACCAGTTCAAGGAACTCGTCGCCTGGGCCGGCCGCGGCAACCCCGACGTGGGCGGGGTGGCCAAGGAGCTGCACCGCCGCGGCTGGCTCACCCCGTACCAGATCAAGGAGACGTTCCACGGCCGCGGCCGGGGCCTCTCCGTCGGCCGGTACGTCCTGCTCGACCTGCTCGGCGAGGGCGGGATGGGGAAGGTGTTCAAGGCCCGGGACGCCCGGCTCGGGCGGGACGTGGCCCTGAAGCTGATCCGCCCGGAGCGGCTGGCCCACCCGGCCGCCATGGCCCGGTTCGACCAGGAGATGAAGGCCCTGGGTAAGCTCGACCACCCGAACGTGGTCCGGGCGTTCGACGCCGGGCAGGCCGGGGGCGCCCACTACGTGGCGATGGAGTTCATCGACGGGGCCGACCTGACCAAGCTGGTCCGGGTCCGCGGGCCGTTGCCCGTCGGCGAGGCCGGCGAGTACGCCCGGCAGGCCGCCCTCGGCCTCCACCACGCCTACGAGAACGGGCTGGTCCACCGGGACGTGAAGCCGAGCAACCTGATCGCCACCCGGGACGGGCGGACGGTCAAGCTGGTCGACCTGGGGCTGGCCC
This sequence comes from Gemmataceae bacterium, assembly GCA_019747685.1. Taxonomy (GTDB): domain Bacteria; phylum Planctomycetota; class Planctomycetia; order Gemmatales; family Gemmataceae; genus Urbifossiella. Next base: position 394 of record JAIEQN010000550.1, on the reverse strand, counting down.
GGCTGAACGACGAGGCGGCCGACGCCGGCCGGGTGACGCAGGAGGGGTTCGTCCTGGGGACGCCCGACTTCCTGGCCCCCGAGCAGGCCCGGAACCCGGCCGGGGTGGACACCCGGGCCGACATCTACGCCCTCGGGGCCACCCTGTTCTACCTGCTCACCGGCCGGGTGCCCTACGACGCCCCCTCCCCGTCCGAGAAGCTGGTCCGGCACCTGACCGACCCGCCCCCGGACCTGTCGCTGTTGCGGCCGGACGCCCCGCCGGACTTGGAGCGGGTAATCCACTGGTGCCTGGCCAAGCGGGCGGCCGACCGCCCCCAGACGCCGGCCGAGCTGGCCGCCGCCCTCGGGCCGTTCTGCGGCGGGGCGGCCCCGGCCGCCTTCTACCCGCCCCC
>JAIEQN010000201.1 GCA_019747685.1 Gemmataceae bacterium | reverse complement strand
CGGGGCGCTCGCCGACCCGAAGCGGGCCGACGACGGGCCGCTGTTCGCCGGCCCGGCCCGGCTCCCGCCGGCGGCCGTCGCCGACCTGACCGCCTGGGCCGCCGAATACCCGCCCTTGTCGGCCCGGGCCATCCTCACCCTGGTCGGGCAGTACCGGCGGGCCTTGCTCGACAACGACCCGCCGGGGCTGGCCGCCGACCTGGCCGCGTTCATGCTCGCCCCGGACGCCCCGCCCGGGCTGCGGGTCGAGCTGGCGGCCCTGTTGCGGGAACACCGCCTGCTCGGCCCGGACGTGCTCGACCGGATGACCGGGCCGGACCAGCCGGGGCCGCTGCGGCTCTTCGCCGCGGAGGTGCTGTTGCAGGCCGACCCGACCGACCCGGACGGGCTGGACGTGCTGCGGGGCCTGGCCCGGAACCCGAACCGGGAGCTGGCGGTGCAGGTGGGGGCGGTGGTGCAGGGGGTGTTGGGGGTGGACGTGGGCCTGGTCGCGGGGGAGCCGCCGCCGGCGGCGACCAGCCGGGCAGCGGCCGAGGTGGCCCGGCGGGTGACGGTCTGGGCGACCGGCCAGGACCCGGCGGCCTCCCCGGTCCCGGGCCTCCGACGAACGAACCTCTGGCCGGCCCCCGGCCGCGGGTCGTCGGGGGTGCTGTGACCCCATCCGGTCGGGTGGGTATGGGCAGCCAGTCGCACCCGGTCATGCCCGGTCATGCACGGCCACCCGTCTTTCGACCACAACAGATGGAGCCAGTGAGGCTTGGGGGCGGACCATCGGGTTCTTGATGCCATGCCCCCCCTCCCCCCCTCGCTTTTCACCGCCGCAACCGAACGGACGTAAGTCCCACCTGAATTACGACTTCGGTTGGAATTCGGGCGGTTGTCCGCCCACTGACCCGGTCATGCTCGGCCCGGATTTGCCGTGTAACCACCGTCCCGGATAGTACTTCCGTCGGCGATCGAGCAGTACCGGACCCGGTCATGCTCGGACTGCTTCCGGTCCGGGTTTTGGGTCGTCGGAGGGGTGATCGGTACCCCCGGGAAATGGCCGAGCCGGGCGGCCGGGAACTCCCCCGACGCCCGGCCCGCGGTGGCCCCCGGGCCGGCGTTCCCGCCCCCCCGCCCGTGGGTCCCCTTCGACGGTGGGGGGTGAACCGCGCGACCGGGCCGGAGGCCCGTCGGGGGCTGTCGCCGCCGCGGCTCCTGCCGGGCACGCCCCAGCGTAGTTCCCGGCCCGGCCGGGCCGCGCGGCCGAGGACGGCGGGAACGCCGGCCCTTGACCTGTACGGATTATCACGTACGATTCGGCCGGTGTCAAGCCGGTTGTTCCCGGGGTGGCGACTCGGTTCGGGTGGCCGGGGCGGAGTCCGCAATGCCCCGGAGCGGTGGAAGACCGGGGCATCGCCGAGCCTCTGCCTCGCCACCCACGCAAGAAGACCGGAAGCCGTGGTAGGGCGTGTCGAGCCGGCCCCCCGGCCGCGGATCGTCGGGCGTCATGTGACTTGCGGTGGGGTGCTCCGCGGGGCCAACGGCGGGGGAAGAAGGCTCACGAAAATTATTCGAAGATTTGCTTGCACAAGACGGGGGGGGGGTGGCTAGATTGATGCCCGTCGGTAGTTGTTCCGATCATCCCGCGGAGACAAGCCGATGCCCACGCTGCACGCCACGCGATCGGCGGCCTGGAGATTCGCCTTCGGACTCGTAATGGTCGGCGGGGTGGGCGTCGCCGCCGTCGCGGATGACGACCCGCCCGTGGTAGACTTCGTCAAGTTCGATGGCCCGGCCGGGAAGGACCAGACCAGCCCGTCGTCGCCGGCCTCCGGGAAGGTCGCGGCCACCGGCACCTACAAAGACGACAAGAATCCCACCCCCAGCGTTACCGTCATCAAGTGTTACTGCCGGGAGAAGGGGACCACGGGGTGGAAGGAGATGAACACGACGAAGAATGCGACCGCTAAGACCTGGGCGGCCGACCAGACCGGACTGACGGGTGGGAAGACGTACGAGGTCCAAGCCGACATGACCTGGCCCGGGGTGAAGCACAGCACCGACGTCCGCGAGATCAGGGTCATGAACTGAACCGGACGGCGACCCGCCGCGGACCGAGGACCCGAAAGGGGAGGTCAAGCCGTGTGCAACCAGAACTCTGGCCGCCGCGGGTTCACGCTGATCGAGCTACTGGTGGTGATCGCCATCGTCGCCGTCCTGGTCGGGCTGCTCCTGCCGGCCGTCCAGAAGGTCCGGGAGGCCGCCATCCGGTCCCAGAGCGCGAACAACCTCCGCCAGATCGGCCTCGGGATGCATCACTACGCTTCGGCGCACGGCGAGGCGTTCCCGAAGTTGGGCGGCAACCTCGAACCGGGCCTGCCGGGCACGCCCCCGGGGGCGGCCTACGAGGTCAGCTTCTTGATCACGCTCCTGCCCTACCTGGATCAGGCTTCCGGGCAGTGGTACGTCGAAAGCACCACGCTTTCGACCCCGGTGAAGCTGTACATCAGCCCGGCCGACCCGACGGCCACCCCAGGAGACGGGGAACTGGTCGTGGCGACGAGCTACGTCCTCAACTTCCAGCTCTTCCGGGGCACCCCCCGCGTCGCCGCGGTCCCGGACGGGCTGTCCCAGTCGATCGCCGCCGGCGAACAGTACGCCCTCCGGTGCGGCAGCCGGGCCGGCCAGAACCGGTTCACCGACGGGCCCGCGGGTCTGAACCGGTGCGTCTTCGCCGACGGCGGCCCGGGGTCGGAGCTCGCCCCGCGGGTTTACCCGAAGGACGAACAAGACTACCCGGTGACGGGTGGGGACCCGCCGGTGTCGGTCGGCAGCCGGGACCGCGTCTTCCAGGTCGCCCCGACCCCGGACGACTGCGACCGCCGCATCCCGACCACCCCCCACCGCTCGGGTATGCTCACCCTGTTCGCCGACGGCCACGTCCGGACCCTAGCCCCGGCGATCGCTAACCCGACCTTCTGGGGCCTCGTCACCCCGGCCGGGAACGAGGTCGTAGGCGACCATTAGCAACCGACATTAACCCGGCCGGGGAACTACGGGCATTCGTCCGTCCGGCCGCGGCGGGTAGAATCGTGGTGGCCCAGTCCCGACCACCACGACCCCCGATGATCCTCCGGATCGGCACCGCCGGCTACTCGTACCCGGCCTGGGTCGGGCCGTTCTACCCGCCGAGCACGGCGTCGGCCGCCATGCTGGAGGAGTACGCCCGACACTTCCCGGCGGTCGAGGTCAACTCGTCGTTCTACCGCCCGCCGACCCCCGACCAGGCCGACAAGATGGCCCGCCGGACCCCGCCCGGGTTCGGGTTCGCCCTCAAGGTGCCCAAGACCGCCAGCCACGACCGCAGCCCGGATGACCTGCCGGCCATGAAGGCCGCCGCCGACCGGCTGGCCGCCGCCGGCAAGCTCCTCGGGCTGCTCGTCCAGGTGCCGGAGTCGTACCACCACACCCCGAAGAACGCCGACTGGCTCCGGCACGTCGCCGGCGCCCTCCGGCCGCACCGGGTCGCGGTCGAGTTCCGGCACCGGTCGTGGGACTTCGACGGGCTATCGGACTGGCTGACGGCCGCCGGGCTGGACGTGGTCAGCGTCGGGGTGCCGGCCATCCCGAGCCTGTTCCCGGCCGGGCTGCGGGTGGCCAACCGCCGGGTCTACGCCCGGCTGCACTCGCAGGACGCCGGGGCGTGGTACGCCGGGGAGAAGGCCCGCTACCACTACGACTACCCGGAGCCGGTCATCCGCAAGTGGGCCGGTGCCCTGTCCGCGGCCGCGGGGGAGGCCGACGAGGCCCTGTTCTTCTTCAACAACTGCGTCGGGGTGCAGGCGATCGAGAACGCCCGGGCGCTGGCCGCGGCCGTCCGCCGGCTCGGCCCGGCGGTCACGGTGATCGACCCGCCGGCCCGGGCCGTCCCGCAGCCCTCCTTGTTCGACCCCGCATGACCGTGGTTCGCCGGTTCCTGGTGTTCCAGGCCCTCCTGCTGTGGCAGGGCGGGTTCCTGTTTTACACGGCGGTGGTCGTCCCGGCCGGGACGCGGGTCCTCGGGTCGGCGGCCGCCCAGGGGGCGGTCACCACCCGGGTGACGGACGTACTCAATGTCTGCGGGGTGGTCGGGCTGGTGTTGCTGGCGTGGGACGTGGCGGCGACCCGGGACCCGGCCCGCCGGCGGACGGCCGCCCGGTGGTGGTGCTGGGCGGTCGCCGCGGCCTGCCAGTTCGTGCTGGTGGTGGCCCACCTCTTGCTCGACGCCTTCATGGACCCCGGCCGGACGTATGTGGTGATCCGCCCGCCGTTCTACCCGGTCCACCGGGTCTACCTGTGGGCCAGCACCGTGCAGTGGCTGGCGTGCCTCGTGCAGGGCTGGCTGACGCTGCGGGCGTGGGCGGCGGAGGGCGTCCGGACCGACCCCACCCCCCGGCCCCCTCCCCCACGGGGAGAGGGGGAGGCGGGCAGACCGGTGGATTCGTCCCCCCTCCCTTCGTAGGGGAGGGGGTTAGGGGTAGGGGTCTCCGCGAACTACCCCACGAACACACCCAACACCCCGGGGAACGGGTCGAAGTCGCGGAACGCCGGCGGGGCGGTTGATGGCGTCAGGTCCCGGCCGAGGTACGCCCGGGCCCGCGACCCGGACCCCGCCCCGGTCCCGCTCAGCACGTCCGCCCGGCCGTCCGCGTCCAGGTCCGCCGAACCCACCGGCACCCCGTTCCGCTCCCCCTCCGGGCCGGCGAAGAAGTTCGCCAGCGGCGTCCGCCGGCCGGCCCGCAGCTCGCCGCCGTCGAAGACCAGCACCCGCGGCCCGCCGCCGGGGCCGCCCCCGGCGATGACGTCGCCGGTCCCGTCCCCGTCCACGTCGCCCACCGCCACGAACGTCCCGTTCCGCAGGGTCGGCTCGAACGCGAAGAAGTCGCCGAACGGGTGCCGGAAGGTCCCGCCGGCCAGGCCGGCCCCGTCCCACCCCGACACCCGCGGCCCGCCCTGGAACCCGGCCGCCACCACCACCTCGGCCTTCCCGTCGCCGTTCAGGTCCCCGATGGCCACCCGCGCCCCGCCGCGGAACGCCGGGTCCTCGATCCCGAAGAAGTCCACGAGCGGCGCGAAATCGATGCCGCGGAAGACCCGGACCCGCGGCCCGCCCCCCTGGTCCGGGCTGACCGCCACCTCGGCCTTGCCGTCCCCGTCCACGTCGCCGGCCGCCACGAACACCCCGCCGGCGAAGTCGCCGAACGGCTGCGTCCGGAACAGCTCGGTCCCGCTGGCCCCGTCGAACACCCGGACCTCGGCCGTCCGGCCCGGGCCGGTGCCGGCCACGGTGTCGGCCACCCCGTCATGGTTCACATCGCCCGACGCCACCCGGACCCCGCCGGCAAACGTCGGCTCGAACGCGAAGAACGTCCGCTTCGGGGTGCCGTCCGGGTTGTAGACGGTGACGGCCGGGCCGCCGCCGGCCCCGACCCCGACCGTCCCGGCCCCCGGGGCGGCCGAGCTGACCGCGAGGCCCAGGACCATCCGGGCCGTTGCCGTCCCCGACCCCAGCCCGGCCAGCGACGCCAGTTGGGTGAACTCGAAGCTGACCCGGTCGCCGACGGCCACCGTCACGTCCTGCCCGCCGGCCAGGTTCGGGGCGACCCCGCCGGACTGGATGTTCCGCGACAAGAGGCTCGTCCGGGGGCCGCCGTTGACGGCGAAGTTGGCGTCTTGCCGGAGGGCGACCTGGCCCGCCAGGTTCGGGGCCGAGGCCGACGCCGTGAACCCGAACGACAGCCGGACCGGGGTGCCGACCGCCTCGCCCGGGTCGGGGACGACCTCGATCGTCAGCGGGCTGAGGATGACGTTCGGGTCGAGGCCGTAGGTGTAGACGGTCGAGCCGCCGCCGTTGATCCCGCCGCCCTTCACGGCCGTGGAGGCAAGGTCGAACACCAGCCGGCCGGAGGGGACGGCGGTCCCCAGGGTCGGGAACAGTCCGGCCGGGACGGCGGTGCCGATGCCGGCCACCGACGACGCCCGGACCGGGGCGGTGACCAGGCCGAGTTCCCGCGGCCCGAACGGGACCGTCAGGTCGGTGGTGGGGACGAGTTCGGAGTTCTGGGCCGACGGGCTGCTCGGGTCGGTCCCGGCGGTCCCGAACCCGGTGATCCCGCCGGTCAGCGGCAGGATGCGGAGGGTGGCCGGGACGGACCGGTCTTCGAGCGGCTCGACGCGAAGGGCGGGCCGGGTGCGGGTCATGGTGCGGCTCCCGTGGGGGCGGAACCGTTACCGTAGCACGAGCCGGGCCGGGTGCCCCGGCGGGGGTCACCCCGCCGAGGTGCCCCGGCCGGTGCCCGACCCGGTGCTGCCGGCCACGAACACCCCGCCGGGGAACGACCCGCCGTAGGCGTCCAGGTAGTCCAACAGGTCGAGCGACGGGCCGTCGAACAGTTGCAGCGACCGGGAGTCCCGGCCGGGGGCCACCAGCACCTCGGCCGACCCGTCCGCGTCCCGGTCCACCACCCCCAGCCACACCCCGCCCCGGAACTCCGGGTCGAACGCCGGGACCTCCCGGGCCAGCTCCGCCGTCCCCCCGGTGAACACCCGCACGACCGGCCCGCCCCCGTCCCCCGGCCCGGTCAGGATCTCCGCCTTCCCGTCCCCGTCCAGGTCGGCCGCGGCGACACTGACCCCCAGCCGGCCGTCGTCCTCGAACGCGAAGAAGCTCAGCCGGGTGTCCCCGGTCCGCGGGTCGAACACCTTGACGTGCGGCCCGCCCCCGGCCGCCGCCCCGACCACCACCTCGTCCCCCGGCAGCCCGTCCAGGTCGGCCACGGCCACGTTCGCCCCGCCCTGGAACGACGGGTCGAAGGCGTAGAAGCTGCCCAGCGGCCCGGCCATCAGCACCGCCCGGCCGTCGGCGATCTTGAACGCCTGGACGTGCGGCCCGGCCCCCGGCCCGGCCCCGACCACCACCTCGTCCCCCGGCAGCCCGTCCAGGTCGCCGGCCGCCAGCGACACCCCGCCGACGAACGACGGGGCGTAGGCGTAGAAGCTGGCCAACAGGGCCAAATCCACCCCGCTGAACACCTGGACGTGGGCCGCCCCGCCCGGGCCGGTCCCGGTGATGATGTCCGGGGTGCCGTCCGCGTTCACGTCCCCGACCGCCACCCGCACCCCGCCGGTGTACGACGGGTCGTAGGCGAAGAAGCTGAACCGCCCCTCGCCGGTGGCGGCGTCGAACACCCGGACGTGCGGGCCGCCCCCGGCCCCGGCCCCGGTGACGATGATCCCCCCGGCCCGGACCCCGCCGCCGGCGTCGTGCGGCTCGTCGGCCACCGGCCGGACGGCGATCGACACCCGGGCCCGGGCCTCCCCGCCGGCGTCCGTCACCCCGAACTCGAACCCGTCGGTCCCGCTGTACCCCGGGGCCGGGGTGTACAGGACCCAGCCGGCCGCCGGGTCGAACCCGGACAGGGTGCCGTGGGCCGGGGACGACACGAGCGCGTACCGCAGGGCCTCGATCCACTCCGGGTCGCCGTCGGCCCCGGCCAGGGTGACCAGGACCGACCCGTTCTCGGCCACCTCGGCCGACACCGGGAAGGCCCGCGGCGGGTCGTTCACCGGCCGCACCCGGACCGTCACCCGGGCCTCGCCCCCGTCCCCGTTGGCGTCCTCCACCCGGTACGCGAACCCGTCGGCCCCGGCCGCGTCGTCGTTGCTGTCCGGGGACGGGGTGTAGACGACCTTCCCGCCGACCACCGCCGCCGTCCCCAGCCGGGGCGGGCTGGTGATGACGACCGACAGCCCGCCGTCGGCCAGCCCGCCGTCGTTGCCGAGTACGTCGATGGCGACGGCCGTGTCCTCGGGCGTCGTCGCCTCGTCGTCGGCCGGGGCCGGCGTCTGCCCGAGCACGACCCCCTCCATGCTCCGGTAGGCGACCGGCCGGTCGGACGGGACCACCCCGGACCCGACCAGCGGCCGGCCGGGGTACGCCCCCGGTACGGACAGCCGGTCGGACCCGGCCCCGCCGTCGACCTCGACCGCCACCGCCCCCGGGGAGACGGTGAAGGCGTTGTCCCGGGCGTTCCCCTCGACCGCCAGCAGCTCGACCGCGGCCGTCACCGCCACCGCCACGTACCCGTCGATCTCCACCACCCCGTCCGCCGACACCTCCGCCCCGGCCGCCCCGGTCGGCAGCCGGACCGTCACGGAGTCCGCCTCCCCGTCCCCGCCGTCGATCAGCAGGGTGCCGGACGAGGCGGTCAGGGTCATCGTCCCGGCGGCCGTGGTGACGACCGCGGCGGTGGCCGAGATCGGGGTGACGACCACGCCCCCCGACCCGGCCCGGATGACCGCGTCCCCGCCGCCGAAGTTCGGCAGGAAGGTCTCGATGTTGGTGTACCGGACGGAGCCGGACCCCGCCTCCCCGACCGACCCGCCGGACGGGTCGAGGGAGACGGACGCGCCGGACCCGTTGAACACCAGGGCGTCCCCGCCCATCCCGTACGGGACCCCGGCCGCCGACCCGCCGTCCAGGACGACCCCGCCGCTGTACGGGTGGTTCCCGGCGACGGTGATCCGGTCCCCGCCGGACCAGGTCTCCAGGCCCAGCTCCCGGGCGGCGACGGTGACCGCGTTCAGGTAGCCGTCGAAGTTGGTCAGGGTGACCAGCCCGGCGGCCGTCACCCCGACCTCGTCGGCCCCGGCCGTGCCGGGGACGGCGACCGTCCCGCCCACCACCGTCGGCCGGTCGATCGCCCGGTAGGTCAGCGGCAGCCCGCCGGCCGGGAGGACGGTGCCGTAGCCGAACATCCGGTCGAGGACGACGGTGGCGTCCCCGGCGTAGGCGATCAGGGCGTCGGTCCCGTTGGTCAGGCCGTCGGCGAAGGCGGCCTCCACCGCCGCCATCACCAGGGTGGTGACGAACCCGCCGCCGGCCCGGTCGAGCCGCCCGGCGTCGTCCCCGTCGGGGGTGTAGGTGAAGGCGTCGTCGGCCCCGGTCCCGAGCAGGGTGGCGGCGTCGGCCCCGTCCCCGCCGTCGAACCGGACCCCGCCCTCGGGGCTGAGCCCGCCGATCGAGTCGACGGTCAGGGTGTCGGCCCCGGCCCCGCCGGTCACCTGGACCGCGTACGCCTCGCCGTCCGGGATGGCGAACAGGGCGGTCAGCCCCAGGACCAGCTCGACCATCCCGAAGGGGGACCGCCGGACCCGCAGGGCGTCGTCCCCGTCGGTCCCGTCGAGGTAGACGGTGTACGGCCCGCCGACGGCGTACACGGCGGCGGTGGCCTGGATCAGCCCGGCCCCGGACTGGTCGTCCCGGCCGGGGGTCCCGGCGTCGATCGCCGTCGACTCCAGGGCGGCCCGGACCCCGGCGGCGGTCAGCCCGCGGTTGGCCTGGAGCATGAGGGCGGCGACCCCGGCGGCGTGGGGGGCGGCGGCCGAGGTGCCGAAGAAGTTGGGCCGGCCGTTGGCCTCGTACGGGCCGCTCCCGACCCCGTCGGCCGCCCCGAAGAACGACGTGTCCACCCCGTCCGGGGCGATCACCGCCGGGCCGGGCCGGGGGTCCGGGGTGATCGGGGCGCCGTCGGCGTCGATCAGCACGGCGGTCCCGCCGGCGGACGAGCTGGGCTCGGGGGTCGGCGACCGGCCGAACGCCGGCGACTGGTCGTAGCTCCCGGCCCCGACGGCGATCGCCCCGGCCGCGTTGGCGTGCCCGAACACCGTCCCGCCGGCGTCGGCCGCGTACTCGTCCGGGGCGAAGTCGGACCGGAAGGCGACGTACTTGACCCGCACCGGGGTCGGGCCGGCCGCCCGGCCGATGGCCAACTGGACCCGGAGCGGCCCGCCGGTGGTGTTCGGGATGGTGAACACCTCGACCGGGTCGCCGCCCTCGTTCCGGGTGAACCCGCCGACGGTGGCGAGGAGGTTGCCGCCCATGTCGAAGACGGCCAGGTCGAGGTCGGTCCGGGCGCCCGACCCGCCGCTGACCGAGAAGTACGGGTCGGCCCACTGGAACGAGATGGTCGTGTCCCCGGGCGGCAGGGTGACGGCCTGGAACAGGTCGGTCCCGGGGCCGGGGTCGAAGTCGTGGGCGTAGAAGTGGGGCTGGCCGGGGACCCAGTTGAGGCCGTCGGCCCCGAGGTCGACGCCGCTCTCCCGGAAGGCCGACTCGTACCCGGCCCGGCCGAGGTTGCCGGCGGCCGAGAAGTAGGCCACCCCGACGGCGGCGACCTGGTCGACCGCCCGGGCGGCCGGGCCGTCCTGGAACATCGGCTCGGCCGGGAAGGTCACGTCGTCGACGATCACGTCGGCCCCGGCCCGGGCCAGGGCCAGGATGCGGTCGGCGAACTCGGTCTGGCTGAGCCCGGCGGTGGCGAACGCCAGCCCGGCCCCGGGGGCCACGTCGTGGACCACCTGGAG
>JAIEQN010000964.1 GCA_019747685.1 Gemmataceae bacterium | reverse complement strand
GTGGAAGAACGCGGCTGGAACCAGGAAGACTTCGCCCGGATCAGCAAGCTGAACCGGCACACGGTCCGGCAGATCCTCCACGGCGGGCCGAAGCGGCGGCTGCGGAACGCCACCGTCAGCCAGTGCGCCGACGCCCTGGGCCTGACCGTCCGGGAGCTGCGGACACTCCCCCTCGAGCGCCTCCTGCCGCGGATGCACGGCAAGCCGCCGGCCGACGAGGAGGCCCTGAAGCTCCTGTACGAGCGGGCGACCCTGCCCGACCTGGTCGCCTGGCTCGACCGGAACAAGGACCGGGCGGCCGAGCTGCGGCCGGACGAGGTCCAGGAGCTGCTCGACATGCAGGGGCCGGGCGGCCCGCTGGAGAAGCTCGGCGTCGAGAACTGCGTCGACCTGATCGAGCGGCGGCGGAAGCTCGTCTGCCAGGTCCGGGACATCGCCAACACCGAATACCTGGAGCTGCTGGAAGGGGTCGTCCGGCTGATGTTCGAGAAGGTCAAGCCGACGAAAAGGTAACGAAGCCGCGGGGCCACAGATGGAGCAGGAAGACACAGATAATACAAAAATTGATTTGATCTGTGTCTTCCTGCTCCATCTGTGGCCCCTTCTTATTCTTCCGCTCGGGTGGCCCGGCGGGCGAACGCCGCGTCGAGTTCCATCGCCAGCCCGAGCAGTGTCCCGTCGAGCGGCACCGGCTCCGTCCCCCGGGCCGCCCGGAACCGGCCGACCCCCCACAGGTGCTTGCGGTACAGCTCGCCGGCCGCCAGCCCCGGGCAGACCTTGTAGAAGATGCCGACCTCCGGGTGGCTGTCCACCGCCGCGTTGGTGGTCGTGGTCAGCATCGACCCGTCGGCGAACCGGCCGACGTACTCGTACCCCAGGTACATCGTCCGCTTGGCCATCAAGACGCCGTAGCACAACCCGTCGGCGGAGATGTGGGTCCGCAGCACGATGTCCCGCTGCTTCTTGGCGACCAGGTCGCCGACCAGGCGGAACCCCAACCCGGCCGGGGTGGCGTCGTACTTCTCCCGGGTCTCCTGCTCCAACTCGGTCAGCAGCTCGAAGTCGGACCGCCAGTAGCGGGACTGCCCGCCGACGTACAGGGCGACCTCCTCCCGCGGGACGGCCCGCCGGCGGGCCGCCTCGGCCCCGGCCCGCCGCATCTGCCGGGCCTGCTCTTGCTGTTCCCGGTACGCCTCCGCCGCCTCCCGGACCGCGGCCGACACCTCCCACGAGTCGCCGTACCGCAGCCGGAATACCAGCTTCGGCAGGTTGCCGACGAAGTCGTACTGCACCCGGACCTCCCGGCCCGCCTGGTGGGGCGTCCCGCCGGCCAGGTTCGGGTCGGTCTTGGCGGCTTCGATCAGTGCCTCGGCCTCCGCCTCGTCGCGGCACCGGACCCGCCCCCGGCCGGGTTTGGCGGCCAGTTCCAGGGCTTCCGCCAACACCTCCCGGGATAGCGGCGGGTGGGTTTCGGCGATCCGCCAGACGCCCCCGGAGATCGTCCCGCGGTAGCGCTGGTTCTGGGCCGGGGCGTCCGGGTTCGCAAAGCCGATGTCGAGCGTTGCCCCGTCCGGCGGCCGGGCCAGCAGCCGACACAGCGGCCTGCCGAGCACGTCCTTGAGGTGGCGGGGCGAGAACAGCCGGTAGTCGGTCAGCCCGACCCGGAATCCGTCGGCGGTCCGCTCGACCTTCCCGCCCGCCTCCGCCGGGAGGTCGTCGGCCGGCGGCTCGACCCCGGCCGGCAGGGCGACGGCGATCAGGCACTTCGGCTCGCCCGACCCGCAGGCCTCGGGGAAGAAGGTGAGCCGGGTCATGAACCGGGCCGGCAGCCCCGCCGGCCCGCCGGTCACCGGGGCGAGCGGCAGGGCCTCGACCAACGCCCGGGCCGGGCCGACCTCGTCCTCCGGCGGCGGTCCCTCCTCGTCCTCCAGCTCCGGTTCCGGCTCGGGCGGCTTCTCCGCGTCCCGGACCCACTCGTCCCACTGCCCGCCGAGGCCGAGGACGGACAGCAGCCGGGGGAGGTTGCCGAGGTCGCCGCCGTGCTCGGTCTCGGTCACGCCCTGCCACAACAACACCGCCCGGACGGCGGCCCCGTCGTGCGGGATGCCGGCCGCCGCGAATGCCGCGACCACCTGGTCCGCGTGCCACCCCCGGTAGCGGTTGACGGCCTCGTGGCGGGGCAGGTCGGCGACGGCCGCCCGGAACTCCCCGGGGACGTGGCCGCCGAGTTCGGCCAGCTCGTCGGCGAACAGGTCGAACCGCGATTTCGGCCCGGCCCGGCCCGGCGGCGGGTCGTCCTCGAGGAACGCCAGCTTCGGGTCGACCTCCACCTCGTCCCCGTCCTCGTCGTCCTCGCCGTCGGCGGTGTGCTCGGCGCCGTGGGCGTGGAACTCGTGCAAGAAGTGGGCCTGGCCCTGTGGCCCGCCGTGGACGGTGAGATACCACCGGTCGCCGTCCGAGGTGGTGAACTGGAGGCCCGGCCGGGCCAGCCGGCACAGGCCGCGGTTCAGGTCGGCGGCGCTGACGCCCCAGACGCTGGTGGTGAACCAGACCCAGCCGTTGTGCTCGGCGGTCTCGACCCGAACGGGGACGGCGCACTCGCCGTCTTGCGGCGGGCAGGGCGGCTTGATGACCTCGGCGAAGACGGCCCGGACCTCGTCGGCCGGGCAACCCCGGACGGCGGTGACGTGGATGCGGACGGCCATCGGACGACTCCGGGAGGGGCCGCCCGATCATACCGCCCGGGCCGGGGCGTGGGGTGAAGATTTCGCGTCGTGGAGGGCCGGCCCGACCACCGCCCCGCCCGTTCTTACCCGGGGGCCGGTTCCTTGCGGGCCGGGGGCGACGGGGCGTTCGGGGCCCTCGGGGCCGGTGCCGGGGGGGCGTACCCGTTCGCGTCCCCCTTCCGCTTGATCGCCTGCGCCCGGGCCCGGTAGTCGGCGGCCCCGCGGTCGTACGCCCGCAGCTCCCGGCCCGGGAGGGCCATCTTCGCGTCCACATGCCGGACGACCATCGGCGTCACCCGGTTCAGCAACGCCCCCACGTCGTCGTAGGTCGCCGCCGTCTGCCGGTTGAACCAGTTTTGGGCGATCGTGACCCCCTCCTGGCCGAACGTCACGTCCTCGCCGGCGTGGACCAGCTCGTGGTTGACGGTCAGGTCCGCGGCCCAGAACCGGGTCCGCGGCGGCTGGCCCTTGTACAGGGCCACCGCCCCGCCCGGCGTGACGGTCGTGGTCGTCGGCGACGGGGTCAGGTCGCTGGCCACGGTCCGGTAGTTCTGCTGGGTGATGTCCGGGTCGGCGTCGGATGCGATGTCCGTCCGGCCGGAGGTAGTGGTGATCTGGTAGGTGATTTGGGCGACGACGGTGCCGGTCACGGTGAACGTCCCCGCCGCCTGGTCGGCATGCGGCCCCGGCGGCTCGAAGGCGTAGACCGGGCGGGTGACGCCGAACTCGCCCACCGGCTGGGCGCCCTCCTGCTTGATGCTGTTCTTGTACCCGAGCGTGCTGGCGATCGCGTCGGCCTGGTCCGGGAGGGTGGCCGCCCGCAGCGATTCGGCCGGGAAGAGGACCGCCCCCGCGTCGACCGGCTCCGGCCCCGCCGGTCCGGCCACGGGGGCCGGGCCGGCCGCCGCGTCGAAGTTCGGCACCGGCTCCGGCTCGTGGGCGGTCATCGAGTCGTGTTGGGGGGCCGGGCCGGCGCGGCGGATGGCGGCCGAGAACGGGAACCGGTGCCCGACCGAGGCCGTGCCCGGAGTGCGGTCCGGCGGGAGGACGGAAACCCGGCCGAAGTCGTGGCCCGGGCGGGCCGGCCCGGGTGCCGTGTTCAACTCCGGGCGCGGCGTGTGGTGACCCCGGGCGGGCGGCGCCGGCGCGGCGGTCTCCGCCCGCCGGGCGGCCTTCGGTTCCTGCGCGAACGCCCGCACGGCCCGCCCCCCCACTATGAGTACCCGCGCTCGTCATGCACCGGGACGCGCCGCCCGGAATAAACGACTCAACCCGTTCAGCCCGTGCAGTCGATTGGATCGGAAACGTCCTCCCGCCTTGACCCTGGGGTGCCGCCCGTGCGCCTGTCTCTCGCCTTCCTCGGGGCCTGGACGGTCGGCACGGCCACCGCACTCGCCCAAACCCCAGAGTCGGCCGACCCGGTCGCCCCCCCGTCGTCACCGACCGCGGCCCCCGGCCGGCCGGCGATCGACCTGCCGCCCTGTGCCCCAGAGGCCGGCGGCTTCTACGCCGAGGTCGAGCTGCTCCTCCGCTGGTTCAAGCCGGTCTGCGCGAGCGTGCCGGTCGTCTCGATCGGCGACCCGCAGGCCCCGGTCCCCGGGGCGCTGGGACAGCCGGGCACCCGGGTGGTGGTCGGCGGCGTCCCGCCCCACAAGTTCGAGTTCCCGATGACGCCCGGCGTCCAGCTCACGGCCGGCTGGGACCGGGGCGACGGGGCGGTCGGGCTGGTGGCCAGCGGCTTCATCATGGAACAGGCCACGAACAGCCAGCAGTTCACCGCGATCGCGGACGGGTTCCCGTACACCTACCTGCCGTACCAGGCGCCCGACAACAGTTACCGGGCCTTGCCGTTCACGGTCCCCGGGGTCGTGACCGGCAGCTCGGTGGCGGTCGGCAGCACCAAGCTCTGGGGCGTCGAGGGCGACCTGGCCGTGCCCTTCGCCCTCCCCCGCGACGGGTACACCCTCTACGGCACGTTCCTGGTCGGCGGCCGCTACCTCGACCTGACCGACCGGGTGCGGGTCACCAACACCTTGCGGCTGGTCGCCGACCCGTCGGCCTTCGCGGTCGGGGCGGACGAGTTCCGCACCCACAACCGGTTCGCCGGCCCGCTGGTCGGCACGACGCTCGGGGTCCGCCGGGACTGGTGCGCGGTCGAGCTGACGACCAAGTACGCGGCCGGCTGGACCGACCAGCTCCGGGTCATCGAGGGCTCGCCGCTGGCGGGCGGGTCGGTCGTGTCGCCCCAGTTGGTCCCGGGCCCGTTCCTGGCCCTGCCGAGCAACGTCGGCCGGCAGTCCGCCAGCCGGGTGACGCTGGTCCCCGAGATCGCCGTCAAGACCCGGGTGGCAGTGACCTCGTGGTGCTCGGTCTCGTTCGGCTACTCCCTGCTGTACTGGAACAAGGTCCTCTGCCCCGGCGACCAGATGAGCCCGCTCGTCAACATCACCCAACTGCCGGGCCGCGGGCCGGTCAGCGGACCTCTCGACCCGAAGCCGCCGTTCAACCACACCGACTACTTCGCCCAGGGCATGAGCTTCGGGATTCAGTGCCGCTATTGAGCGCCACCGGCGAAGCGCCCGTGCGACCCCGGTCCGGTGCGGCGCCCGGTTCAGCGTCCGGGCATTGGCGCGGCCGGCCGCGACCTCGCCGCGGGCTCACCGGCCGGCCTCGACGTGCCGGGCGAACCGGTCCAGGATGGCCTGCCAGCCCGCCCGCTGTTGCTCGGGGGTGTGGGTTCCCTCCGCGTCGAACGTTTCGCGGACGGTGACGCCCCGGTCCCCGGGGATGAACTCGACGACCGCGACGCGGTCGCCGAAGGTGAACTCGATCCGCTCGTGGGGGACGACCTTGGTGTACGTCCCGGCGAAGTCGAACCCCGCACTGCCGTCCTTCGCCTCCATGCGGGACGAGAACTGGCCGCCGACCCGCAGGTCCACCGCGGCGGCGGTGGTGTGCCAGTCGTCCGACGCGGCGTTCCACCGCCGGATGTCGTCGGGCATCGTCCACGCCCGCCAGACCTCCTCGACCGGCGCGGCGACGGTGGTCTCGACCGTGATCTTCATCTCGTCCTCCTTGACCCCCGGCGGCAGAACAACCCCGCCCACCGGTCCAGCATGCGTCGGAAAGCGTCGACATGCCCGGAGGCGTAGCCGCGGGCAGGGCGGCTGCGGCGGGTGCCTCTGCTACCTTCACTCGGGACCAGCCATCAAGCATGTACTGTGTATGAGTCAGTAGTCAGACTTTCTTCAAGATCCACACCTGGCTTTTCGCCCCGTTCATCCGGTAGCCCGCCAGCTTCACTTCATCCTTTTTGCCATCGTCGCCGGTGTCGGGGTGCGTCAGGTACTTCCGCGTGTAGAGGTTTTGGGAGCGGAACGCATTGGGTCCCACCTGTTCGACGACCCAGAGCTGATTGGTCTGGTTGTTCAACCGGAAGCCATGAACCTTCGAGCCTTTGGGGTTGCCCTCGACCAAGGCGTTGTCCATCACCTTCCCGGACCAGCGGTTCCGCAGTCGGCACACGCCCGGGGAAGCCGCCTCGAACTTCCACATCTGGTTGGTCTGGCGGTTGAGCCCGTAAGCCTGCAGGTGGGCGCCGTCCGGGTTGCCCTCGATCATGGGGTAGTCGAGTTACTTCCCGCTCCAGGCGTTGTGGATGAAGGACTCGCCCGAAAGGTCCGCGGCCCGCCCCAACCGGAGGCGGAAAAAACTGAGGCCGCTGGTCCTGCTGCCCGGCCAGTTGCTTGCGGCTCACCGGGTCGAGACGCGTACCGGCGAGTTGTTCCTTCCGGTGGACTCGGTAGAACTCGCTCGTCCGCTCGGTGACCGCCTGGACGAACTCGGGCCAATCGAGGGCGTCGGCGTTCTTGAACGGAGGGTCGCAGAATGCGTTGACGAAGTTGTAGGTGAACCAGCCGCCGTGGACGGGCCCCTGGAACCAGCCGAACTGGTCCTTTGAGCGGCCCGAAAGATCTACAATGCCGGATGGACGGACGAATAGCGCGCGGGCCAACCGCCACTTGGGCTTGTCGACGTTTTCGAAGCCGGGCGGCAATTGGTCCGGCACCCCGCCGGCCACCGGGTTCGCTTGGAACGGCACGTTGCACGTGTCGGTGATGAGGACCGTGAGGCGACGCTTTTCCGGTCGGAGGGCCCTCCACAAGTCGGCGCGCATGAGGTTGCCCCCGGGCAGCCGGAAAAAGTGTCCGTTCGTGGGGTCCGTACCGCCCTTCCGCTCGTCGTAGGCCCCGTGGCTGGCGACGTAGCAAACGACGGCGTCGTCCCCCTTGTCGTCGGCCGGGAACTTCGCCACCGCCGCCAGAACTTCGCCGGCGGTCGCCTTCGCGCCGTCGAGAACGACCAGTTCGCCCCGCCGGTCCCCACCCTCCTCCAGGTTGAGGCTCGCGTGCAGCACGCGGAAGACCCCGAGGCTATTTCCCACCGCGGGGCCGATACCCCCGTCATGCGTGTCACCGACGAGCAAGAAGTGGACCTTGCGGTTTTTGTCGGCAGCGGCGGACCGGGTGGGGTGCCCCACGAGAGACAGTACCGCGGCGAGGGACGCGAACCGTTTCGACACGAGAATTCCCCTCCGAACTCCGCGCCTCCCGCAGAACTTGCGTTGCCCGCGAGGTCCGCAGGCTAACGCGGCAAGGCCGCCCGCGCGGTAGCCTGGGGCCCGCGGGCCCCAGGCTACCGCGCGGGTCGAACGTCCGCAATAGGCTGACCGGCGGAGACCTTCCGGTCGGCGGCCGACCGCACCCGAATTTTTATTTGACATATGTTCAGTATATGGTAGAGTTGGGTGCCCGGTCGCCCGACCGGGTCGCGTCGCCACACGTCGCCGGTCTCGCGTCACTTACTGGAGCCTTCCCATATCCCGTCCCATCGTCCGGTTCGCCTTTCGGTTTATCGTCGGCCTCGGCGCGGGTGTGGCGAGCATGACCGGCACTGCTCATGCTCGGTGTGAAGCCGAAGTGCAAGACACGACAGCGGTTCGGGACGGCCGGCGGGCCGAGCATGACCGGGTCGTCATAGTCCCGGACCCGCTTCGGACGTGCGACCGCGGGCCGCAACCCGTGGCCGGACCGGGGGTTCTGGTACGGCCACGGGTGGCGGCCCGCGGCGTGGAAAAAACGAGGGGGGAGGGGGTACTACCCGGCGTTGGTGCCGACGGCCCGGAAGTCCTCCATCGCCCGGGCGACGGCCAACGGCAGTACCTTCCGCAGCCGCCGGCCGCGGCGGATCTCCGCCCAGTTCTTCAGGATGTGCTCCGCCTGCCGGCTCCCGGTCCGGGCGAAGTATTGGTGGAGCAGGGGGTGCATCCACTCGTAATCGACGTGCGAGCAGTCGACCACCGTGACGCTCTTGCCGTGCAGCTTGGCCGGGACTTCCGTGCGCGGGTCGAAGACGAACAGCTCGCCGCCGGTCATGCCACTGCCGATCTCGTTCTCGACCGGCCCGAGGATCAGCACACGGCCGCGGGTCATGTACTCGCAGGCGTACTTGCCGGCGGCCTCGGCCACGATCGTCGCCCCGCTGTTGCGGATGCCCAGCCGGTGCCCGGCCCGGCCGCCGACGAAGATCGTCCCGCCGGTCGCCCCGTAGCCGACGTTGTTCCCGGCGACGCTCTGGATTTCCCCGCCGTAGTCGCTGGCCGCGTAGTCCAGGGTGATGACCACGGTGCCGCCGGAGATGCCCTTGGCCACCCCGTCCTGGGCGAACCCGCGGAGTTCGAGGTCGAGGCCGTTGACGCACCAGGCCCCGAAGCTCTGGCCGGCCTCGCCGTCGAGCCGGACCTTGATCTTGCGGTGGTTCGGCATCCCCTCCCGGCCGTAGAGCCGGGCGATCATGCCGGCCGCGGTCGCCCCGACGCTGCGGTCCGAGTTCTTCACCCGGAAGACCAGGTTGGCGTCCTGGGCGGTGTCGACGGCGTCGTGGGCGGCCGCCAGGATGCGGGCGTTGAGGGCGGTCGATTCACCCGAGCAGAGGCCGCTGGTCCCGGCCGTCCCCTGCGGGTAGCGGTCGTTCAGCCCGACCAGGGCCATGTCCGGGGCGATGAACCGCTTCAGGTCGAGCAGGGCGGCCCGCGGGTGCTGGCTGGCCAGGTCGGCCCGGCGGACCAGCAGGTCGCTGCGGCCGGTGACCTCGGCCAGCCGGCGGAAGCCCATCTGGGCCAGGACTTGCCGGACCTCCTCGGCCACCGCCCGCCAGTACGCCTTGGTGTGTTCCGGGTGGCCCTTGAAGATTTCCGGCGACCCGGTGATCCCGGTCGGGCAGTTCGGGATGTGGCACGACTTGCAGACGATGCAGCCGACCGAGACCATCAGCCCCTGGCCGAAGGAGAACTCGTCGGCCCCGAACAGGGCGTACTTGATGACATCCGAGCCGTTCTTGATGCCGCCGCCGACCCGCAGCTTGACCTGGGTGCGGACGCCGTTGGCGACCAGGGCCTGGTGGGCTTCCGCGAGGCCCATCTCGCTCGGCAGCCCGGCGTGCTCCTTCGACGAGACCATGGCCGCCCCGGTCCCGCCGTCGATGCCGTCGATCTCGATGATGTCGGCCCCGGCCTTGGCCACCCCGACGGCGATGGTGCCGATGTTCTCGACGGCGACGAGCTTCACCGACACCGGCATCCCGGGCTTCGCCGCCTTCAGGTCGTAGATCAGTTGCGCCAGGTCCTCGATCGAGTAGATGTCGTGGTGCGGCGGCGGGGAGATCAGGTCCGTCCCCGGCTTGGCGAAGCGGATTTCGGCGATCTCGGCCGTCACCTTCTTGCCCATGAGCTGCCCGCCCTCGCCGGGCTTCGCCCCCTGGGCCATCTTGATCGACATCTCGTCGGCGTTGACGATGTACTCGGCGTCCACGCCGAACCGGCCGCTGGCGATCTGCCGGATGCGGCTGCGGAACCGGCTCTTCTCGGGCTTGCCGCCGAGGGTGTAGATGTCCGGGTGGTCGAGCCGCTGCTGGCGGATCTTCTCCCAGAACGGCCCCCAGGCCCGCTCGGGGATGTCGTTCCGCCAGCGGGCCTCGCCGCCCTCGCCCGAGTTGGAGATGGAGTCGAGTTCGTTGACGGCCGCGGCGATGGTCATGTGCGACGCCCCGGTCAGGGCGCCATGGCTCATGGCCGCCCCGCGGAAGGTCGTCCGGATGATCTCGGCGGCGGACTGCACCTCGTTCACGTCAACGGGCTTCTCGGCCCGCCGGATGTTGAACAGGTCGCGGAGGACGGTCGGCACCCGGGTGTTGACCATGTCCGAGAACTTGACGAACTTGGTGCCGACCCGCAGCGGGGCGTCCGGGTCGGACTCGGCCGGCGGGGCGGTGTAGGCCAGCTCGCCGCCGCCCGGCTCCGGCTCCGGGTGGGCCTCCTTCACGGCGTCCCGCAGGGCCATCCGGACCTTGGCGTTGAACGCCATGTAGTCCCGGTTGCGGCCGAGGACGGTCATCTTCTCGGCCTGCTGCACCCGCCAGCGGGCGTCGTCGACGAGTTCGGCGAAGCCGAGCCCGCCCAGCCGGCTGGGGAAGTCGCCGAGGAACTCCATCAGCTCCGGGCCGAACCCGACGGCCTCGAACAGTTGGGCCCCGCGGTAGCCCTCGACGGTGGTGATGCCCATCTTGGAGATCACCTTCTTGATGGTGTCCTCCAGGGCGGCGAA
>JAIEQN010000731.1 GCA_019747685.1 Gemmataceae bacterium | reverse complement strand
GCCGGCCCCCCGCCCGCCCCGCCCCGCCGCCGGGGCCTCCGCCAACACCCACCGACGCCCCACCCGCCGCCGGACGCGGCGGCCGGGGTCCGTCGCACCGATACACGGTGCCGGGCTCGTCAGCCAACCATACTCGCACCCGCGCGACGACGCCGCGGGTTGGTGCCACGGATTCGGCGACACGGGGCGGACGCGCTTCCTCCGCACCCGTCGCGGGTCGGCTGATCGACACCCGGGCCGTGTCGGCCGGGGGCAGGACGCCTCGCCGGCCTCGGCCGGCCCACCCAGGGATGGCGTGGGCCGGCCGGTTCCACTTCCCCGGCCACCCCGGCCGGCTGCTATAACAACCCCCACGACCGCCCCGACCCACGGACCCGCTCATGGCCGCCGACCCCCCGTTCCTCCGGCTCGCCCGCGACCGCGTCCTGATCCTCGACGGGGCGATGGGCACCAGCCTGCACCGGTACAGGCCGGCCGAGGCCGACTGGGGGTACGCCCCGAACGGGAAGTCGCTGCTGAACCTGTCCGACGCCCTCGTCTACACCCACCCGGAGTGGGTCCGCGAGGTCCACGAGGGCTTCTTCGCCGTCGGGTGCGACGCGGTCGAGACGAACACGTTCAACGCCAACGGGGTCGGGCTCGGCGAGTTCGGCATGGCCGAAAGGCTGGAGGAGGTCAACCGCCTCAACATCCGGCTGGCGAAGGAGGCGGCCGCGAAGTTCACGACGGCCGACCGGCCGCGGTTCGTGGTCGGGTCGGTCGGGCCCGGCACCAAGATGCCGTCGCTGACCGACCCGGCGATTACCATCGACTTCGACTCGCTGGCCGAGGCGTACCGGCCGCAGCTCCGGGTGATGATCGAGGAGCGGGTCGACGCGATCCTGGTCGAGACCTGCTTCGACATCCTCCAGGCCAAGTGCGTCGCCATCACCGCCCTGGAGGAGATGGGGCGGGCCGGGGTGAAGCTGCCGCTGATGGTCCAGCTCACGATCATCGACGCCCGGCAGAAGATGCTCCCGGGGACGGACGTCCCGGCCGCCCTGGTGGCCCTCGACCCGATCGACGGGATCGACGTGATCGGGATGAACTGCGGGGTCGGCCCGGACCTGATGCACGAGGGCATCCGCCACCTGAGCCGGCACTCCCGGCGGCCGCTGAGCGTGCTGCCGAACGCCGGGCTGCCCGAGACCCGGGGGGACGAGACGTACTTCCCGATGGGCCCCGAGGTCATGGCGGACTGGGTCGACCGGTTCGTCACCGAGTACGGGGCGTGCATCGTCGGCGGGTGCTGCGGGAACGGGCACGGCCACCTGGAAGCGATCATCCGGCGGGTCGGCGGCAAGAAGCCCGCGAAGCGGTCGCCGGTCTACCTCCCGGCCGTCTCCAGCCTGCAGGCGTCGCAGGAACTGGTGGTCGACCGGAAGCCGCTGTTGGTCGGCGAGCGGACCAACACCAACGGCTCGCGGAAGTTCAAGCAGCTCCTCGAAAAGGAGGACTGGCACGGGCTGACCGAGATGGCCCGGGAGCAGGAGCGGGAGGGCGTCCACGTCCTCGACGTGTGCGTCGACTACGTCGGCCGGGACGGCATCCGGGACATGAAGGAGGCGATCCGGCGGTACAACGCGGTCCTCGGCAAGCCGATCATGCTCGACAGCACCGAGGTGCCGGTGATCGAGGCCGGGCTGAAGCTGTGCAGCGGCAAGGCCATCATCAACTCGATCAACCTGGAGGACGGCCGGAAGACGCTCGACCCGAAGACTAAGCTGGCTCGGAAGTACGGGGCGGCGCTGGTGGCCCTGACCATCGACGAGAAGGGCCAAGCGGACACGGCGCAGTGGAAGTTCGAGGTGGCGAAGCGGATTTACGACATCGTCGTCGACGAGTACGGCATCCCGCCGTCGGACCTCCTGTTCGACCCGCTGGTGTTCCCGGTCAGCACCGGTCAGGAGCAGACCCGCAAGTCCGCCGTCGAGACGTTCGAGGCCATCAAGCTCATCAAGCAGAACCTGCCGGGGGCGCTCACCCACGTCGGGCTGTCCAACTGCTCGTTCGGGCTCAACCCGTACACCCGGCAGGTGCTCAACTCGGTCTACCTGCACTACGCCCTGGAGTACGGCCTCGACTCGGCCATCCTGCACGCGGCCAAGATCATGCCGCTCGCCAGCATCGACGAGACCGGCAAGGAGCTGTGCCGGCGGCTGTTGTTCGACGAGCGGACCTTCGACGCGGCCGGGAACTGCACCGAGGACCCGCTGCAACTGCTCATCGCCCACTACGCCGACAAGAAGGGCGAGGCCGCCAAGAAGGGGGCCAGCCTGGGCGAGACGGTCGAGGAGCGGCTGCGGCAGGCGATCATCCAGGGCCGGCGGGAGACCCTCGTCGCCGACCTGGACGCGGCCCGCGAACGCTACAGCCCGATCGACATCATCAACAAGGTCCTGCTCGACGGCATGAAGGTCGTCGGCGACCTGTTCGGCAGCGGCCAGATGCAGTTGCCGTTCGTGCTCCAGTCGGCCGAGGTGATGAAGGCGGCGGTGGCCTACCTCGAACCGTTCATGGAGAAGGTGGAGGGGGCCGAGAAGGGGAAGATCGTCCTCGCCACGGTGAAAGGCGATGTCCACGACATCGGCAAGAACCTGGTGGACATCATCCTCACCAACAACGGCTACAAGGTGTTCAACCTGGGCATCAAGCAGCCGGTCGACGCCATGATCGCCGAGTTCCAGAAGCAGGGGGCGGACGCCATCGGCATGTCCGGCCTGCTGGTCAAGTCGACCGTCATCATGAAGGAGGACCTGGTCACCCTGAACGAGCGGAAGCTGGCCCCGCCGGTGATCCTCGGCGGGGCGGCGCTCAACCGCCGGTACGTCGAGCAGGACCTGCGGGCCGTCTACCGGGGCCAGCTCTTCTACGGCGAGGACGCCTTCGACGGGCTGCGGATCATGGACCAGCTCGCCGCCCGGAAGAAGTTGGAGGGCGTCGGCAGCGCGGCCCTGAAGGGGGTCGTCCAGGCGAGCGGCCGGCGTGAGCCGGCCGCATCGGAGTACCAGAAACAGGGGGCTCACGCCCCCCGCTCGCCGAAGGTCGGCACCAACGGCGTCCACCTGCCGAAGCGGTCGCCGACGCTGCCGCCGGCCCCGGACGTGCCGGCCCCGCCGTTCCTCGGCTCCCGCGTCCGCACCGACTTCGACATGACCGAGGTCTTCGGCTACCTGAACGAGCTGACCCTGTTCAGCACCCAGTGGCAGTTCCGCAAGGGCGGGGTGGACCCGGCCGTCTACAAGCGGCAGATCGAGACCGAGGCCCGGCCGGCCCTGGAGCGGCTCAAGCAGCTCTGCCTGGACGAGAACACCCTCCGCCCGGCCGTGACCTACGGGTTCTTCCCGGCCGCGTCCGACGGCAACACGCTCACGGTGTACCACGACGACGGCCGGACCCCCCGGGTGACGTTCGACTTCCCCCGCCAGGACCACGGGGATTACCTCTGCCTGGCCGACTACGTCCGCCCGGCCGAGGACGGGAAGGCGGTCGATTATGTGGCCTTCCTGGCGGTGACGATGGGCCGGCGGGTGACCGAGGTGGCCCAGGAGTGGCTCGCGGCCGGGCGGTACAAGGACTACATGTTCCTGCACGGGCTGGGGGTGGAGTCGGCGGAAGCGTTGGCCGAGTACTTCCACAAGCAGCTTCGGCTCGAATGGGGCATCGGCGGGGACGACGCGGCGGAAGTCCGCAAGCTGTTCAAGAAACATTACCGCGGCTGCCGGTACGCCTTCGGCTACCCGGCCTGCCCGAACCTGGACGACCAGGCCGGGCTGTTCCGACTGATCGAGCCGGAGCGGGTCGGGATCACCCTGAGCGAGCAGTTCCAGTTGGAGCCGGAGCAGAGCACCACGGCCATCGTCATGCACCACCCCCAGGCCAGGTACTTCAACGTCGGCCGGCACACGGACGCCGTCCCGGCGGAGTAGAAGAGTTCACCACAAAGGCACGGAGGTCACACAAAGGACCACGGAGAAGGCAGGGACCGAGTTCTTGTCCTAAATCCCTTCGTGGTCCTCGGTGTGACCTTCGTGCCTTTGTGGTGAGTCCGTCTTGCCCTCCCACGCCATCCGGATCGCCGGCTTGCGGGTCGTGTTCGGGTCGTTCCCGGCCGTGGACGGCCTCGACCTGGACATCCGGGCCGGCGAGCTGTTCGGGCTGATCGGGCCGAACGGGGCCGGCAAGAGTACCACCCTGCGGGTGCTGACCGGCCAGCGGCGGCCGACCGCCGGGGCCGTCACCGTCTGCGGGTACGACGTGGCCCGGGAGTGGGCCGCGGTCAGGCCGCTGTTCGGGTACGTCCCGGACCGGGACAACCACTTCGCCGAGTTCACCGGCCGGAAGAACCTGCGGTTCTTCGCCCGCCTCTACGGCGTCCCCCCCCGCCGGGCCGACGAGGTGCTGGACTTGGTCGAACTCGACGGGGCGGCGGACGTGGCCGTCGCCGGGTACTCGCTCGGGATGCGGAAGAAGCTGCTGTTGGCCCGGGCCGTGTTGCACGACCCGCCGGTGCTGTACCTGGACGAGCCGACGGCCAACCTCGACCCCCGCTCGGCGGCCCTGGTCCGCCGCATCCTCCGGGACCGGGTGAACGCCGGGGCGACGGTGGTGCTGACCACACACGACATGGACGAGGTGGACGCCGCGTGCGACCGGGTGGGGGTCGTGTGCCGGGGGAAGCTGGTGGCGCTGGACTCGCCGGCGGCGCTGAAGCAGGCCCACACCGAGCGGGTGGTGGACGTGGTCCGGGCGGACGGCCGGCGGGAGGCGTTCGCGGTCGATACGGACCGCGGCCGGCGGGGCTTGGCCGAACTGGTGGCGGCCGGCCGGGCGGCCAGCGTCCACACCCGGGAGTTCGACTTCCGGGCGACGTTCCTCCGGCTGACCGGCCAGGCGTTCGAGTGAATGTCGCAAGTCGTCAAGTCGCAAGTCTTCAAGTCAAGAGGTCCCGACGGCTCGGGACTTGAAGACTTGCGACTTGTCGACTTGCGACTTCACCGGCCCGGGGCGTCGCGGTAGTAGCCCTCGACCTTGGTGCCGTCGGCCTTGGTGTACCCGCCGACCCAGACGCGGTCGCGGGCCCCGGCGGCCGGGGCCGGCTCCGAGTCCGACCCGCTGTACTTGTTCGACCGCGGCCGGGACTTGCCCGGCTCGGACACGCTGGCCCGCTCCAGCTTCCAGGACCGCCCTTTCGCCGCCGCCATGATGACCTCCGGGGTGTTCGGTACGGTGGGCGTCAGCAACGGACCTACTTGCAACCGCTGTGCCGAGAACCGTTGATGCGTCCGCACATCCTCGCGGCCCTGCTCCGGAAGGAGTGGGACCGGCACCTGGCCAACCGCGGCGGGGTCGCCCTCGGGCTGCTCCTGGTCGCCGCGGCCGTGCTGATGGGGGCGTTCGCCCCGGACGAGGCGGCCGGGTCGGTCGGCCGGGTCGGCGGGGCGCACCACTGCTTCGTCGAGTACGACGCCGAGACCCCGCTGGTCGCCCACCTGGCACGGAACGTCCCGCCCGAGCTGGCCGGGCAGGTCGTCTTCCGCCGGCTGGCCGACGCCGATGCCGTGGACGGGCTGATCGTCTACGACCCCGGGGTCGGGTCGATCCAGCTCCGCCAGCCGGCCGGCGGGGCGGTCCGGGTGTCGGTCTGGTATCCGGACGGCGACCCGGCGGCCCTGGCCCGGTTCGAAGGCTGGTTCTGGCGGGAGAGCCGGCGGGCGTTCGGCGAGCAGGCCCGGCGGGACGGGGCATCGGCCCCCGACCCGGCGTTCGGCCCGGACGACAGTTGGCTGGTGCTGGAGGCCCACGGCCGGCTGCGGGACCGGGCCGGCTCGGCCGTCCCGGAGTTGGTCGTCGACCGGAAGGGGCTGGGCGGGGCGGTGCTGGACGTGCGGGCGGCGGTGGCGACCGGGATGGTGGCGTTCGCCCTGTACTTCGCCTGCGTCTACCTCCTGGCCACCCTGACCTGCGAGGAGCGGGAGCGGGGGCTGCTGTTGGCCCAGGCCCTATCGCCCGCATCCACGACCGAGATCATCGCCGCCAAGGCCCTGTTCTACCCGGCCCTCGGCATCGGCTTGGCGGCCGTCGTCGCCGGGGCGTACCGGCCCGACGTGCTGGCCGAGCCGTTCTTCTGGCTCTCGCTGGCCGCGGTCGGGGGCGGGTTCCTCGGGGTCGGGCTGACGGTGGCGGCCCTGGCCCGGACCCAGCGGGCCGCCTTCCTCGGGGCGATGGGCTACCTGCTGGCGGTGTCGCTGGTGCTGCTCGGGTGTACCACCGGCGGGGTGCGGTGGGTGCCGGCCCTGGCGGTCGAGTACCACGGCCCGCGGGTGCTGCACGCCGCCCTGACCGGGTCGGTGGCCGAGGACCACTGGGGCCACCTGCTGGCCGCTGCCGGGCTGGCCGCCGGGTGGCTGGCCCTGGCCGGCTGGCTGTTCCGCCGGGTGGGCTGGCAAGCGTAGCGGGCAGTTGGACGACCCACAGCCCTTCTGCCCACTGCCCACTGCCCACTGCCCACTGCCCACTGCCGCGGTTCCGGTCGTAACGCCCGTACCACGGGTCCATTCCACCCAGATTCCGCAGATTGCCTTTGACGGCCATTTTGCTCACCCCTACCATCCCCAACGAGGCCCGCCCCGCTGAGGGGGTCGGGGTGTCGGCATCGTCCGGAACGAGAGGGAACCAGATGTACAGCATGGTGTTGATGGCGGCGGTCGGGGCCGGGCCGACCGCCCCGGCGGCCGACGTGACGGCCCCGGCCAGCCCGGTGGTGGTCGTCGGGTCGGGGTGCAACGGCTGCACCGGGTACGCGGCCGGCTCCGGGTGCTGCGGGTGGTCCGCGGGCTGCCACGGGTGCTACGGGTCCGGGTGCCACGGCGGGATGTTCGGGATGCGGCACAAGGCCCGGGGCGGGATGTTCGGCCACCGGGCGTCCTGCCACGGCTGCTCCGGCGGGTACAGCTGCTCCGGGTACTCGTGCTTCGGGTCGTACAACTACGCGGTCGGGTGCTACGGGCACGGGTACGGCGGCTGCTACGGGGCGTGCTACGGCCACGGGTACGGGTTCGGGAACTCGTGCTTCGGGTCCTACGCCGGGTGCCACGGCGGGGCCGCCGTGTACAGCCTCGGGTGCTACGGCCACGGCTGCACCGGGGGCGTCTACCCGACGTACACCTACCCGTACTCGTACTCGGCCCCGGCGGTCGTGATCCCGGCCGAGACCAAGCCGGCCGAGACCAAGCCGGCCGACGGGTCGGCCAAGCCGGCCGACGGGACCAAGCCGAAGGAGGGGGGCAGCGGGGCGGCCAACCTGAAGTTCCGGCTGCCGGCCGGGGCCGCCCTGTTCGTGGACGGCCGCAAGACCCCCGGCGACGGGGCCGAGCGGGCGTTCTTCACCCCCGCCCTCGAGGCCGGGCAGAAGTACTTCTACGACGTCCGGGCCGAGGTCACGGTCGGCGGGCAGACGGTCAGCGAGGACCGGCGGGTGCTGGTCGAGGCCGGCGGCGACTACACGGTCGAGTTCCCGAAGGTCCTGGCCGCGGCCGGGGCCGACTCGACGGTGGCCGGGCGGTAGAGTTTCGAGTTGCGGGTTTCAAATTTCGAGTCGACGACCGGGCGGGCGGGGTTGGGCTTCGGCCCGGCCCCGCCCGCCCGCGTTCCCGGGGTTGTTCGAGTCGAACTCGTGGCCCGGAACCCACATCTCGGTTTGTCGATCTGGCGTGAATCATTGGTTCGGCCGCAGGGTGTGCGTGTTGCCGAACCAAACCAATCCGAGCCGGACCCGGGCCGCTGCCCTCCGACCGGGGTTTGACGGACCCCGGCTCGGCTTTACCCGCCGCCGGGTCCGGGCGTATAACTCCCCCAACCCCTACGACCCGCCCCGACCCCCGAGCGAGGATCGCCGTGGCCGACCGCTACCTGTTCACCAGCGAGTCCGTGTCGATGGGCCACCCGGACAAGGTGGCCGACCAGATTTCCGACGCGGTGCTCGACTTCTGCCTGAAGGCCGACCCGATGAGCCGGGTGGCCTGCGAGACCCTGGTGACCACCGACCTGGCGGTGGTGGCCGGGGAGATCACCACCAAGGCGGCCCTGACCCGGGAGGCCGTGGACAAGCTGGTCCGGGAGGTGGTCCGGGAAATCGGGTACGTGGCCCGGGACCAGGCCGAGCGGGAGGAGATCGGGTTCACGGCGGACGCCTGCCAGGTGGACTGCCGGGTCCACGCCCAGAGCCCGCACATCAGCCAGGGGGTGGACACCGGCGGGGCCGGCGACCAGGGCCTGATGTTCGGGTTCGCCTGCGACGAGACGCCGACCCTGATGCCGCTGCCGATCCAACTGGCCCACCGGCTGGTCGAGCACCACGCCGAGCTGCGGAAGGGCGGCAAGCTGCGGTGGCTGCGGCCGGACGCCAAGAGCCAGGTGACGGTCGAGTACGAGGCCGACGGCACCCCCCGCCGCATCCACACGGTCGTGCTCAGCACCCAGCACGACAAGTCGGTGATGACCAGCCAGGGCGGACAGGACTACTTCACCGACGACGCCCGGGGGGAGGTGGTCGAGAAGCTGGTCCGGCCGGTCCTGATGGAGAGCCGGCCGGACCTGGTGAAGGGGAAGCTGGTGGTCATCCCGCCGGGGCGGAAGGCCCCGGCCCTGGGGGCCGACGACATCGCCGTCCACGTCAACCCGACCGGCTGCTTCCTCCAGGGCGGGCCGCACGGGGATTGCGGCCTGACCGGCCGGAAGATCATCGTGGACAGCTACGGCGGGCGGGGCCGGCACGGCGGCGGGGCGTTCAGCGGCAAGGACCCGACCAAGGTTGATCGCTCCGCGGCGTACATCTGCCGGTACATCGCCAAGAACATCGTCAAGGCCGGGCTGGCCAAGCAGTGCGAGGTGCAGCTCTCCTACGCCATCGGCTACCCGGACCCCTTGAACATCTGGGTGAACACCGGCGGGACGGCGAAGGTCCCGGAGGCGAAGCTGGTGGACCTGATCCGCAGCCACTTCGAGCTGACCCCGAAGGGGATCATCGGGACGCTCGACCTGCGGCGGCCGATCTACCGGGAGACGGCCCGGCACGGGCACTTCGGCCGGGAGCGGCCGGAGTTCACCTGGGAGCGGACGGACAAGGCCGACGCCCTCCGCAAGGCCGCCGGGGTGTGACCGCTCCGGCGGGGGCCGACGCCCCCGCCGGCCCCGCGGCCCGGCCCGTCACCCCCACGCCGGCGGCTCCGCCGGCGTGTACCGGTTCAGGAAGAACCCGCGGACCGACGGCCCCTCCCGGCTGTGCTCGACCGCCCGGCCGTCGTACTCCCGGGTGTTGAACCGCAGGGTCACGTCCTCGTCCCCGGGGTTGCAGAGTGGGTAGTTCGGCTCGTACAGGTAGACCGTCACGTCGCCGGCGTCCGGGTACTCCTCGTAGCCGACGGCCAAGACTTGGTGGTTGTGGCCCAAGTCCCACGGGTTGCGGGACCGGCTCTTGACCAGCATCAGCGGGGCCGGGTCGCCGCGGTCGAGGGCGGCCCGGACCTTCGGCCACTCCCGCCGGGCGGTCAGGTACGGGACGGTGGCCTCGGGGTAGTAGCCCCGGCCGACCCGGGCGGCGTCCGGCCGGCCCATCCACTGGTACAGCCGCAGGACCGTCCACGGCAGGTTGAAGCTGGCCCACAGCCGGCGGGCCAGGTAGCCGTGCAGCCCGTCGGCGTTCGGGTCCCCGGGCGGGAGGAGTTCGTACCGCAGGTGGTCGAGGGCGGCGAACACCATCCCGCCGCACAGGCCCTTGCTGGCGTCCCCGACCGGGATGCGGAACGGCGACACCCGGACCACGAACACCGGCTGGCCGGCCGGGAAGCTGTTGGCGAACGGGAACCCGTGGTCCCGCGGCCGGAACTTGGTCAGGACGGCGGCGGCCTTGCCGGCGTGTGCGACGGACATGGGCGGCCTCCGGGGTTTGAGGAGACCCCTCCCCCCGGCCTCCTCCCTCAGAGGGAGAGGGGGAGGAAGGCATTTCCCGTCTTCCACCCCTCTCCCTCCGGGGGAGGGGGGGAATGGTTTTCGCCCCGCACATCTTACCCGACCCGACCCGCTTCGCCGACCGGGCGTCTTTTCCCGCGTCGTCCGGCCGGACCCCCGAACCCCGCGGGATTCGCCGAATTCGTTCAAGTCGTGTTCGCGGCCCCGTCCCACCCCCGGACAATGGCTACTACCACCGCGGCCGGGGCGATCGCCCGACCCGCCGCGGGCCGCGGGAGGCTCACCATGATCCGCACCCTGCGAACCCTCGCCGCCGCCCTGCTCGTCGGGGCCGCGTCCGGCTCCCCCGGGGTGGCCGGCGGCCCGGCCGGCACG